>QIIH01000463.1 GCA_003229235.1 Flavobacteriales bacterium
CCAAGTAATCGGCAGAAATTAATGGCTGATCGACAAGTACAACAAGCACTGCATCAATAGTAATCTTCGAATTGAGAATAAATTTAGCTCCTTCGGCTATCGAACTCCCTAAACCCTGTTCCCAATTCTCGTTTTTTACTATTTGAACATCGGCATCAGAAACTTCTTTTATAACAGTGTCGTAGTTGGCCCCTAAAACCACCAAAACCTGCTGTGTGTCTAGTTGTTTTACCGTTTTAATTGTGTGGTCTATTAGTGTAGAATCTCCCCACTTGAGTAACTGTTTAGGGCTCCCCAACCGTTTAGATGCACCGGCGGCAGGAATTAAAATAGCAATGTTTAGATTATTCGACATCCAGTTAAAGAAGGCTTTAAGCGTGAATTCCTCCTTGTTTTTCTCTTAGTAGAATTGGTTTTTTATCTCTAACTACGCTTAAGATTTCTGATAAAATCGAAATTGCAATTTCTGGTGGCGTCTCTGCACCAATATTTAAACCAGCAGGGCCATGAATTTGATCAATAAAAGCTTCATTAACATCTGGATAATACTCAATTAATTGCGAGAGTAATTTTTCTCTTCTGTGCGCAGGTCCCAAGAGACCAATATAGGCAGGAGTCGAATCTTTTAACTCAATTAAAAACTTTAGATCGTTTGCGAAGTTATGAGACATCAAAACAACCGCCGTTTGGTCGTCTATCTTACTTAATTCTAGCGAATCTGGCGAAGCAGCATAAAAATCTGTTGCTCCCGGAAAGTTTTTAATTGTCTTCGATTCTAAGGGGCCAGAAACAACGGTTACCTCCCATCCATTTAAGGCAGTGTATTTACAAAGCTGAACGGCATCATGCTCGGCACCAAAGATCATCAGTTTAAAACAAGGCTGCATGCGTTGTTCGAAATGTAAATTATTTGTGCCGCTTTTTTCTGAAGAATTTTTAGAAACAAGATAACTATCATTTTTAAATTCGATGGTCGATCCTATAGTGTCAAAAACGCCCTCTTCTTTACGATAGCTCGACTTAAAATTGAAGTCAACTCGCGTATCTAAACATTTAGTAAAAGCATCGATAAACGAAGTGCTAGGGTCAAAGTCTTCAATCAAAATATAGAGTATTCCTTCACAGCCTAAGCGATAACGCCCATCATACAACATCATTTTGGGCTTACCATCCTGAAAAACAGAAACGGCATTACGAGCGATGTCCTTTTCTACACAACCACCACTTACGGCTCCCACCATATCGCCATTTTCTAAAAGCAACATTCTCACGCCAGGTTTTCTGTACGACGAACCGTCCAAATCGACAACCGTCGCCAAAACAGCTTTAATCTGCTTTTCTTTGGCTAGAACATACGCCGCTACTATGTCTTTAAACTCATGAGTCATCCTAACCTACTACCTCTTTTAAGTCCATATTATTCATATAAGGTTGCTTGTACAAGCGTTTGCCTGTCGCCTTATAAATTGCATTGGCAATGGCACCTCCTACTGGCGGAAGCGTTGGTTCTCCAAGACCCGTTGGGGCAATGTCGCTCTTTACAAAATGCACATCAACATGCGGAGTTTGGTTCATTCTAATAAGTTGGTAGGTATCAAAATTTTTAGATTGAGGCATGCCATCTTCAAAGGCAAAATCACTAAACATACTATGGCCCACTCCATCAATTACGCCACCAACAATTTGATTCTGTGCCCCAAGAGGATTCACTACAATTCCACAATCAACGGCGACAGTCACTTTCTTTACAATTGGATTCCCGTTTTTCATTACAATATCTGCTACCTCGGCAACATGAGTATTATGGCAGTAATAAACCGCAAATCCTTGATAAACTCCATCGGTAGAATTTCCGTAGTTTCCTTTTTCTACCGCCAACTTAATCACTCCTTGTAAGCGTTCTGGACTGTACTCTATACGTTCGTCTGTAGTGCCTTTTACTTTTTCTAATAAATCCATATGCATCTTGACACGATCTATTCCCATCAATTCAGACAGCTCATCAAAAAAGCTCTGTTCTGCCGAGGCCAAGAAATTAGTATATGGTGCCCGCCATGCTCCGGTGGTTATATTACTATCATATTTGGCAACATCTACTTGATAATTTTCTATTGCACCAGCAGGAAAGAAATTTGGAATAAGACCATACATATTACTATTTATCGCAGCTTCTTTTAGGTGATATCCTGTGATTTTTCCATCTTTTATCGATGCTTTAATTCGATACTTGCTAGCAGGCCTGTAAATACCATCGGTCATATCGTCTTCTCTTGAGAATACTACTTTTACAGGTTTTTTGGCAAGACTAGAAACCTCGGCTGCTTCTAAGGCAAAATCTCCATATAGGCGCCTTCCAAAACCACCTCCCATGCGGGTCATTTCGAGTGTAATTTCACTGGGATCTCTTTCTAGGAGTTCTGCAACTCTAGATGCAGTCCAAGCTGGCGTTTGAATAGGCCCAACTAACTGGACCTTGGTATCTGTTACATTAGCAAAAAAGTTCATGGGCTCCAGACAGTTATGCGGCAAAAACGGTGCTTCATAAGTGCGCTCTAGCACTTGATCTGCCTCAGAGAATGCGGTATCGACATCCCCGTCTTTACGCATGTTAGTAAATTTATCACCATCCAAGAGTGCCATAAGTGTCTCGTCATGAAAAGCCGTATTCTCTGCTGGTGTACTTTGAGTCCATCTAGCAGTTAGCGCTTTTTTACCTTTCATAGCGGCCCAAGTATTTGTAGCCAAAACTGCTACCTTATCTCCAAACTTAATTACATCTGTTACTCCAGTAACAGCTCTTGCGTTTGTGTCTTCAAAAGAATCTAAGGTCTGCCCAAAAGCTGGAGGCCTTAAAACCGAAACATAAAGCATCCCTTCTTCTTTATAATCTAAGCCAAATAAGGGCTTACCTGTTACAATTTCGTCTATATCTACATTGCTAATTTCTTGCCCGATGATAGTAAAATCTTTAGGGTCTTTTAGGGCTACATTTTCTGGAACTTCTAAAAGTGCCGCCTCGTTTACTACCTCTCCAAAACCTAAGCTAACACCGCTAGCATTAGTAATAACTCCATCTTTTACAGTACACTCCGCCGGATCTACCGCCCAACGTGCTGCCGCTGCATTAACCAACATTTGTCTAGCCGTGGCTCCTGTCTGTCGCAATGGCTCCCATGCCGATTTGAGCGAATTACTTCCTCCAGCAACTTGTCTTGTATAATTTACGTTGTCCAGTGCACCTTGAACAACATAAACATCTTTCCAAGCCACACCTAGTTCTTCTGCAATGAGCATTGGCATAGATGTTTTTACGCCTTGGCCAATTTCGGGGTTAGGAGAAAATATGGTGACGATCCCTTCGTCTGAGATTTTAATAAAGGCATTAAAATCGTTATAGTTTAATTTGCTTAAATCTACTGGGGGAATAACTTCTGCTTTACAAGCTGTAAATAAATTAAACCCTATCAATATTCCACCTCCGGCTAAAGAAGTAGTCTTTAAAAAGTTTCTTCTGCTGAATTGCATGCTTTTAGAATTTTCCATAATGAATTAATGTAGGGTGTTAACTTAATTTTTCGGCAGCAACTTTAACCGCTTTTTCTATGCTGTTATAAGATGCGCATCGGCAAATGTTTCCGTGCATTGCGGTTCTTATTTCGTCTGTAGTTGGGCTAGAATTAGATTCTAATAATGCCGAAGCCGTCATTAT
>QIIH01000361.1 GCA_003229235.1 Flavobacteriales bacterium
CCGTCGGAGTAATACTCATAAAAGTCATAGAAATTCAGGACTTCACCTATCACATTTTCGATAGGAATATATTCAATCTCAGTAATTTCGGCTGTTGTCCAAAGAAATTGTTGTGCAGATAGTGATTGAGTCAAAATCGACAGGCAGAAAAGTAAAATTAACTAACTAATATTATTTAAGGAATACTTTTGTTTTTAAATATTGTCTTTCCCGTTAATAAAGACGGGGCACAATTGTAACTAACGTCTTCGTATATAACGCATCGCAGCCTCTGGGCGGCTAATCCGACCAGACGCAATTTGCGGTGCAAATGTGGGCAGCAGCTTTGCTGCGTGCGAATCAGCAGTGTATCGGCACCGCTTAACGTTTCAACATTACGCTTTTAATTGATTAATATTTAAAAGTTTCTAATTTTTAGGGGAAGCGCAAACCAGCTATGCGTTATTGTGCAACGTTGCTTTAAACCAGTATTCAACTTGAGTAAAAAAATTGATGAATCAACCTTTGATGGTATCGAACTTGACTCCTTCTAATTTTTTCAGCCAATTTGGCCCATCAAGTTCCAGATAAACAGTGTCTAAAAGGTAACGTTCTCTTCTTGCATTTTGATTATATCCATCAAACATTTTTTGTTCTACATCCATGATATATCCAAGCATTAAATTTTTGTCAGCAAATACACGATAAGTTACATTCTCGTCTAATTTAAAAGTACGGTCATACATTATTTTTTTCACCTTTTGGTCGATATTTTCAAACTTCACCAAATTACTTTCAATTCTAATGTCTTTACTTTCATTAATAAATACATTAATGTAAAAGTTAGTTTCGTTTTGTTCATTAGTCTGAGCAATAAATTTAGTGCTGATAAGTACTAATACCACGATTGTAATTATTTTCTTCATCATTTTCATTTGATTTAGTGTATACATATTTCAGGACGAGTCATGGGTTATTGCTAGGTTAGGCGGTTGGAAAGGGTGTCTTTCTCAAAGAAAACCCGATATCACAACTTTCTGGATTGGGTTACAAAAGTTCACCGCAATTAGTTCTCTTTTTCAGAATCGTCTTTAACTTTCTCAACTTCTTTCTTTATTTCGACTTTAATGTCGATGCCATCTTTTTTCATGGCATCTACCTTAGCTTCAACCTCTTCTGGAGTACCAGAAAATGTCTCAGTCGTAGTCTCACCATCTTTTGTAGTAGTAAGAGTAGCAGTAGCTTGATCGCCTTCGCTATCCATTTCAACTTTTACTTCTTTAGTCATTTTAGCTCCATCACCTTTAACGTTAAAAACAGTTTTGGTTCCGTCTTCAGAAATAAAGATCGTTTCGCTAGTATTAGCATCACTAAAGGCCATTTCGTCTGAATGTCCTCCTAAGATTGGAGCAATTACCAATCCAATCAAACAAGTAAGTTTAATCAAGATGTTCATAGATGGTCCAGAAGTATCTTTAAAAGGATCTCCAACTGTATCACCAGTTATAGCTGCAGTATGCGCATCAGAACCTTTATAGGTCATCTCGCCGTTTATCTCAACACCCGCTTCAAATGATTTTTTAGCATTGTCCCATGCACCACCCGCGTTGTTTTGGAAGATCGCCCATAAAACACCACTTACAGTTACACCAGCCATATAGCCTCCTAACATTTCGGCAATATCCATGTTATCCATACCAAAAAGCATTGGTAAAAAGGCAATAACCAATGGAAATCCAATAGTTAATAAGCCTGGTAACATCATTTCTTTTAGAGAAGCCTTTGTCGAAATAGCAACGCATTTATCGTATTCTGGTTTCCCAGTTCCATCCATTATCCCAGGAATCTCTCTAAACTGTCTACGTACTTCTTGTACCATTTCCATGGCAGCTTTACCCACAGCATTCATTGCCAAAGCAGAGAATACCACTGGCACCATTCCACCTACAAACAGCATTGCTAAAACGGGTGCTTTAAAGATATTAATCCCGTCTATTCCTGTAAAGGTTACATAGGCAGCAAATAAGGCCAACGATGTTAATGCAGCAGATGCAATAGCAAATCCTTTTCCAGTCGCTGCAGTTGTGTTTCCAACAGTATCTAAGATGTCTGTGCGCTCTCTTACAATAGGCTCTTGCTTGCTCATCTCGGCAATACCACCAGCATTGTCAGAAATTGGTCCAAATGCATCAATCGCTAATTGCATAGCTGTAGTTGCCATCATGGCAGAAGCTGCTAAAGCAACTCCGTAGAACCCTGCAAAAGCATATGATGCCCAAATAGCAGCGGCAAATAATAATACAGTTGGGAAGGTAGAAATCATTCCAGTAGCCAAACCAGAAATGATATTTGTACCTGCTCCTGTACTTGATTGTTGAACGATTTTTAAAATAGGTTTTTTACCTAATCCAGTATAATATTCAGTTATCGAAGAAATAAATGCGCCAACTACTAATCCTACTAAGGTTGCATAGAATACACGCATAGAAGAGATTTCTTGTAAGCCTTCGCCAAAGAAATTCATCATCATAGTTTCTGGCAACATCCACAATACCAAACCAAAACATGCCACTGCAACAAGAATAATAGAGGTCCAGTTACCTTTATTAAGAGCACCCATTACTTGTGACTCTTTAGCTTCATTACTTTTTATTTTAACCAACATGGTACCAATAATAGAAATAATGATACCTACTCCTGCAATTGACATTGGCAATAAGATTGGGCCTATTCCACCAAAGGCTTCGCCTATGTTTCCGCCCATGTCTTTAATCACATAGTTTCCTAGTACCATAGCAGCCAATACTGTGGCTACATACGACCCAAATAAATCGGCACCCATTCCAGCTACATCACCTACGTTATCACCAACGTTGTCGGCTATCGTTGCAGGATTACGAGGGTCGTCTTCTGGAATACCAGCTTCTACTTTACCAACAAGATCTGCTCCTACATCGGCAGCTTTCGTATAAATTCCACCACCTACACGTGCAAATAACGCGATAGATTCGGCTCCTAGAGAGAACCCAGCTAAGGCTTCGAGAACGATAGTCATGTCCATAGTACTGGTCCAGACTCCGCCCATAAGTACATTATAGAAAATAATAAAGAAAGTGGTTAAACCTAATACTGCCAATCCGGCAACACCTAAACCCATAACGGTTCCACCGCCAAAAGAAATTTTAAGTGCATTAGGCAAACTTGTTTTGGCCGCTTGTGTGGTTCGAACGTTTGTTTTAGTGGCAATTTTCATTCCCATGTTCCCAGCGTAGGCAGAAAACACTGCTCCAAAAATAAAAGCAACTACTATTAACCAATGTGTCGTAGGAACAACAAAAGAAACAATAGTTAATAAGATACTAACTATTACAACAAAAATTGCAAGCAAGCGATACTCAGCATTTAAGAAAGCCAAAGCTCCTTGGTAGATGTGATCAGAAATCTCTTTCATTTTGCCATCTCCGGCATCTTGCTTCAGTACCCAGGATTTTTTAACGAGCATATAAAGTAGCCCTAAGATCGCCAATACAATTGGCATATAAATAATGTATTTTTCCATTATATGTTATTTAGTTTTGTCTTATAATTTGCGGTGCAAAAATAGTAAAATTGGTTGGGATATAAAATAATTGAATTCAAATAAAAAAGGCAGCTTTTAGGCTGCCTTAATATAAGTTTATTGAAACGCTA
>QIIH01000255.1 GCA_003229235.1 Flavobacteriales bacterium
GAAGTGCTAAGAGCCGTCCCACCAGGAATATCTCGAATATGAATATTTAACATACCGTCAATAGGTATAATTATATCGTCAAAACCCCGATATTTAAAAAAGATATTATATTGATTATACGTGATGTTTAAAAATGCAACAGCTCTTAAATAATCTTCTTCATTTAAAGTTATTACTCCATTATAATCATGAAAGAAAATGTTTAAAACTAAAGGTTCTTCTGTAATAAAATCCATAGTTGTGCTACCAGTGTGGTAAGTTTCTAGACTAGATGGACCCGAAGTAATACTGCAAAAATTATTAGTTTGTGCAATTGAAAAAAGAGGGATTAATACGATTAATGTTAATAATTTTTTCATTTTAAACAATTTTAAAAATAATTGTGTTCATAAATATGTTGCCTAACTCGTTATCCTATAAAAATCTGTGATAACGATACTTTAACTCTTAAAATCGGGGATGAATTACTCAAATATAGAAAAAAAACAGCAATGCCTGATAAAGATTTTTAAAAAACTCAAGCAAAACTTCCTTACGATTTCTTAGCCTAAGCGTTAAATTTGTACCAATAAAAAAACCAAACCCCCTAATTGACGTATTTTTATATCCGCATTAATGTCATAATTTTATCAAAACTGGTTTAAATGAAAATTGCCATAGTTTGTTATCCTACATTTGGTGGGAGTGGAGTAGTAGCAACAGAGCTCGGAATTGCCTTGGCCGAAAAGGGTCATGAAGTTCATTTTATTACGTATCAGCAGCCTGTTAGGCTCGATTTGTTGTCTCGTAATATATACTTTCACGAGGTACATGTTCCTAAGTATTCATTGTTCGAATATCAGCCATACGAGCTAGCTTTAAGTAGCAAGCTTGTAGACACTGTTAAAGAATATGGTATCGAATTATTGCATGTACATTACGCGATTCCGCATGCATATGCTGGGTATATGGCTAAGCAGATTTTAGCAGAAGATGGTATTGATTTACCAATGGTAACCACCTTACACGGTACAGATATAACCTTAGTAGGAAACCATCCCTTTTATAAGCCTGCGGTGACATTTAGTATAAATAATAGCGATATAGTAACGTCGGTTTCTCAAAGCCTAAAAGACGACACCTTACGATTATTCGACATTAAAGTGCCTATTCAAGTAGTGCCAAACTTTATCGATTTATCTACTCATAAATCCGAATTTACAGATTGTCAACGAGACCTAATGGCCTCAGAAGACGAGCTAATCATTACCCATATTAGTAATATGCGTCCTGTAAAACGCATTCAAGATGTGATTCATATTTTTGAAGCAATTCAAAGAGAAATTCCTGCCAAACTCATTATGGTAGGCGAAGGGCCAGAACGCGAGTATGCCGAACATCGCGCTAGAGAAATTGGCATTGCAGATCGTGTTAGCTTTGTAGGTAACAGCAACGAGATTGATAAGATATTATGTTTTAGTGATCTGTTTTTGTTGCCTTCAGAAAAGGAAAGCTTTGGCTTGTCTGCCTTAGAAGCAATGGCCTCTGGAGTGCCTGTAATTTCTAGCAACACAGGTGGTTTGGCCGAAGTTAATGTTCATGGCGTAACTGGTTATTTGAGTGAGGTTGGGGATGTCAAGCAAATGGCAAAACACTCTTTGCAACTTTTATCAAACGATGGCGAACTACAACGCTTTAAAAAGCAAGCCCGCGAACATGCCATGCAATTCGAAATGCACAAAATTGTACCTATTTACGAGAATTTATATGAAAGTGTTTTAAATCCTGTCTAAAATTGATAACGCAGCCCCAAACCAATATCAAAATCGAGGTCGTCGTTGATATCACCAAAACTTAAGTCTGGGCGAACATCTAGAGAAATTAAAAGAGGGAAATCAAAATCGTACTCTATCCCTAAATTACCTGCAATAAATAAAAAGGCATCTGAGTCTTTAGCACCGGCTGGCACATTATCATAGTCATAAAAACCAAGCCCACCTCCAGCTCCGGCATACCAGTTAAAGTTGTCATCAATTGCCCATAACCACTGGTAAATACCTGTAAGTTTAAACCCGTCATAATCGGTACCCGATCTAAGCCCAAGGCCAACTTCTAGGCGATTGTTACCAGACAAGGCTCTCTGGTATGATACTTCTACACCAAAACCGTCGTTGTCTCCTGTTCTTATACCGAGTGCATTATCACTAGACTGCGCAAAAGAAAATGTGCTAACTAAAAGGCAAATACTACAAACTAAGGCAATTTTGTTCATGAAAATATATTTAGGTTACTCTCTTAAACTAAAATTACAGCAAATTATTTTGGTGTTAAAATATATTTAGAAAAAACTTTGAATTGATTTATAAAGACGCAACCAAGATAAAGTTTGTATTTTTAACCTAATGAGTGCTAGCCTAAATTCTGCTCTAATTTCTCTTGCTTCTTCGTTGGAAGGTAGGCTGTATACCGACGATTTACATAAGGCGATGTATGTTACAGATGCCTCTGTATACAGAATGTTACCTCTGGCTGTTTGTTATCCCGAATCTGAGAGGGATTTGTCTCGGCTTGTTAATTTTGCCCAAACTCACAGCTCTTCTCTTATTATGCGCACAGCGGGAACCTCGCTAGCTGGCCAATGTGTGGGGGAAGGAATCATTGTAGACATGAGCGTTTGTTTTACCAAGATTCTGGACCTAGACATAAATGCAAAACAAGTAACCGTGCAACCCGGTGTTATCAGAGATGATTTAAATAGAGCCCTCGCACAACACGGTCTGTTTTTTGGGCCAAATACTTCTACTACAAATAGATGTATGATAGGGGGAATGATAGGAAATAATTCCTCCGGAACTACCTCTATTAAGTATGGCGTGACTCGCGATAAAATTGTAAACTTAAAAATGATGTTAAGCGATGGAAGCGTTGTAAACATTGGTGATACTACTACAGACCAACTTGAGGTAATCTCACAAGAAGATTCGGTTTTAGGAAAAGTTTATTCACAATTGGCAAAAATTGTCAACTCAGAAGAAAATAAGAAGGCGATTGTTACTGCTTTTCCTAAGAAAGGAATTCATCGCCGCAATACAGGTTATGCACTCGATTCAATTCTGGATACTAGCATTTCGGGTGGGAAGAATCCTTTTAATTTATCCAAAATAATCTGCGGAAGCGAGGGCACTTTAGGGATTATCCTTGAAGCAACGCTGGCGTTAGATGTATTGCCACCAGAACATCAAGCATTGGTAGTAGCACATTACGATAGCATCGACAAATGCCTTACCGATGTATTCCCCTTGTCAGCACATGAGCTTTATACCTGCGAAATGCTAGACAAAACGATCCTTGATTGTACTAAAAATAAGCCTCAATATGTACAACAGCGTTCGTTACTTATAAAAGACCCTAAGGCATTACTTTTGTTAGAGGTTAGAGCAAATACACAGCAAGAACTAGAAAGCAAAATTGACGTTGTAAAAGAATCACTATTATCTTCGCAAAATGCATATGCATACCCTGTTTATAAAGGCGAAGAAATTGCCATGGCAATGGAACTCCGAGCGGCAGGGCTTGGCTTGCTCGGAAGCATGGTTGGCGATAATAAAGCGGTGGCTTGTATAGAAGATACAGCGGTCGATTTAAAGGATTTGGCGCCTTATATTGCCGAATTCAGTGCAC
>QIIH01000363.1 GCA_003229235.1 Flavobacteriales bacterium
TAAAGCCTTAACAGCATAATAGAGTTTTAGCGATTTAACCCCTCTAAAGGCCGCAGTAAGTCGCTGGTATTGTGCTTCAATTCTATGAGCGTCATATACATAAACTGGAGTGCCAAACTCCTGAGCAATATCTTCTAATTGTGGGTGTGTCATGGCTTTTCATTTTAAACTAGCAAAATTAACGAGTAAATTGATTTGAATTGCCAAAATGCCCTAATTATTTTAGTCCATTGCCTAGACATTTGCTACATTTGTACCGCAAAATAATACATTGGTAAAGCATGAATTTACACGAGTATCAAGGAAAAGAAATTCTCAATAGTTTTGGCGTTCAAATTCAACGCGGAAAAGTAGCTTCAACACCTGACGAAGCGGTTGCAGCAGCAAAATCTTTAACCGAAGAAACAGGCACAGGTTGGCACGTTGTCAAGGCACAAGTACATGCAGGTGGCCGCGGTAAAGGTGGAGGAGTAAAGCTTGCTAAAAGTTTAGACGAGGTTCGCTCCTTGACTGAACAAATTATTGGCATGCAACTAATTACTCCGCAAACATCGGCAGAGGGAAAAACAGTGCATCAAGTACTTATTACAGAAGATGTGTATTATCCAGGCGAGTCAGAACCAGAAGAATATTATATGAGTGTATTGTTAGATCGTGCTAAAGGGCGCAATATGATTATGTATTCTCCAGAAGGTGGAATGGATATCGAGGCGGTTGCCGAAGATACTCCGCACTTAATTTTTACAGAAGAGATAGATCCTAAAACTGGACTGTTGCCTTTTCAAGCAAGACGTATTGCATTTAATTTAGGGTTAAGCGGGAAAGCGTTTAAAGAGATGACCAAATTTGTATTTGCGTTATATACGGCCTACGTTAAATCTGATTCTTCACTTTTTGAGATTAATCCTGTATTAAAAACCAGCGACAACAGAGTAATTGCTGTTGATGCGAAGGTTACTATAGACGATAATGCACTATTTAGACATAAAGACTACGAAGCGATGCGCGATTTGCGTGAAGAGAACGCCGTAGAAGTTGAAGCCCGAGAAGTTGGCCTTAGTTATGTAGACCTTGACGGAAACGTGGGTTGTATGGTAAATGGAGCCGGACTTGCAATGGCTACAATGGATTTAATCAAACAGGCTGGGGGAGAACCCGCAAACTTTCTAGACGTAGGAGGAACGGCAGATGCCGAACGTGTTGAAACTGCCTTTAACTTGATTTTAAGGGATCCTAACGTAAAAGCCATACTGGTAAACATCTTTGGTGGAATTGTACGCTGTGATCGTGTTGCACAAGGAATTGTTGATGCATACAAAAATATGGGTACTATCAATGTGCCTATTATTGTTCGATTACAAGGTACAAATGCCGATATCGCTAAAAATTTGATCGATAATAGTGGGTTGGATGTACACTCTGCTATCGAATTTCAAGAAGCAGCCGATAAAGTTCAAGAAGTTTTAAGTTAAATTCATAAAATATATTCTAGACATAGAAAATATGTCTTAAGCCCTGATTTAATTGATGATCAGGGCTTTTTTTTACCGTTTTATGAATGTTAACAAGCCTTAATCTTCGTTAAACTAGCGTTAAATAGAAACATTGCCTGTAACATTTAGGTGTTATCGGGCGTCTTTTAAGTACATCAATTAAATCGAACAATTATGAGAAAATTAAGTGTAGTAGTAGCAGCAGTTGCTTTTTTAGTAGCCTCTACGAGTTTTGCAGGTACAACTCCTGCCAGTGAGAAAGTTCCAACTTCTATTTCGGCCGAAATGGGTAAATATTTGGCCAATCCAGATTTTGATTTTAGCCAGAACGAAGTTGCAAAAGTTTCTTTTATGATTAACAAAGACAGTGAGATTGTTGTTTTATCTGTAGATTCAGATAACGAACAGTTGATTTCTTTTATTAAAGCTCGTCTTAATTATAAAAAAATTAATGCGAAAGTTTTAAAAGGAACAGAATATACGCTTCCTGTACGACTTATGCAGTTAACGTAAATTTTTAGAGTTTAGATTCAAATCCCGACCAAGTGGTCGGGATTTTTTTTTTGCCTAAGAATGTTTATTTTTGTCGTTGAAAATGTGATATGTATTCTACCGAAGAAAAACTAGGTTTACTCAGTGATTTGATTGCAATAGCGCAGGCAGATCATCATATCTCCGACGAGGAATATAACTTTATCATGGCGCTGGCCAATCGATTCGAGATTGATAGAGAAACTGTTCACGACTTATTTCATAACCCTATTGATTCTAAGCCTATTACTGCGGAAATTGGCAGAATTACGCACTTTCATAAATTAATTCTTATGATGAATATAGACATGAAGACCAAAGATTCTGAGGTGGCTGCTTTGCGTAATTTTGGTCTAAAATTAGGCATTCGTATGGAAATTATTGATCAGGTAGTTCAGCGGATGGATAAGTACAAAAACAAGCTTATTCCAACAGAAGAATTAATACGTATCTTTAAAACATACTACAACTAAAAATTAGACACACCGCCACAATGACATGTTAATCGCGTATTTACATGTCATTGTGACGTGATTTATTGAATGGTATTCCTTTTGCAATTAGGTTTATAACAAACCTAAAATTGTAAAATTATGGATACAGTAAAAAAGAATAATCGTTTTGTTTTTCCTTCTATTATTAACGAGCTTTTTGCAGACGAACGCTTAGATGTGTTTAACACAGGTCGCACTACAATACCTGCTGTAAATATAAGAGAGTTAAATAATACATATTTAATTGATCTTGCCGCGCCAGGAATGGATAAAGAGAGCTTTACGATCAATTTAGAAGAGAATGTTCTAACAGTTTCGGCACAAAAAAGTGTAGAAAACGAAGACAAGGTAAAAGTGGGGCGATATACTCGTAGAGAGTTTGGATATACATCTTTCACTAGAAGTTTTACATTACCTGAAGAGGTAAAACACGACAAAATTGAAGCTACTTATGTAGATGGGGTACTTTCTGTAGCAATCCCGAGAAATACAGCTGCCAAAGTAGATCACAAAAGAACGATTGCAGTTTCATAAAGCCTGTTATCGCAAGACAGAAATTTGGTTAGTTAGTTGATGTAGCCACGCTCTTTGCAATCTGAGTGTGGCTTTTTTAATAATACAAGACGTAAGACTGAATGACATAAGACCTAAGACTAAATCTTGACATACTCCTTGTGGAAATTTAATTTACCCTAAGTCCTAAGTCTTTTTTTATTGACATAAAAAATGTTGATTCGTTTAACTGTTTAATCGACCATGGCCAAACAACGAAACGTATATTCAACCATACGATTAAACGATTACACGCCTATACGATTAAACCTTTTTATTGCTTCGGTCCCCTACGGCGTCGTCCTAGACTAGCCGTTGTAGCAGCCGATATTTTACTAGAAGTTTTTACCGCTTCGCGAATCTCGTCTAATTCTTTCTCGGTAAGATTACGCCATTGCCCACTTGGAATGTGACCTAATCCTATATTCATAATGCGAATGCGCTTAAGGTCTGTTACCTGGAAGCCAAGGTATTCGCACATTCTTCTAATCTGTCGATTCAATCCCTGAACCAGAACAATTCTAAATACAAAACGGCTTAATTGTTCGACCTCACATTTTTTTGTAA
>QIIH01000508.1 GCA_003229235.1 Flavobacteriales bacterium
ACAGACACGCTCTTTCCGGATTGGGTAAAGCACAATATTTTTGATCCATTAGGAATGAGCAATTCTTATGTTAGGTTAGATCCTTCGCAGATTATCCCTAATGCTTCGCAAGGATATTCTACTGGAGAACATGGTTTTATAGAGAGTGGTGATTTAGCCGCGGCTTATGGCGCTGGTGGAATTTATACAACCCCAGAAGATTTGGCTAAGTGGCTTGCAAACTTTAATCAGCCAAAAGTTGGTACTGCAGCACTAATTAAAAAAATGGTCACCCCTCGTGTTTTAAAAGATGGTGACACTTTAGACTATGGTTTCGGGATTGGTGTTGGTGAGTATAGAGGCCTTAAACGCTACTCGCACGGTGGTGCCGATATAGCACATCGCGCCATGATGACTTATTTTCCTGAGATTAATTCAGGGGTAATTACCCTTAGTAATAATGCCTCTTTTTCTGGAGGAATGGCCAACGATTTGGTCGATCTTTATTTTGCCGATAAACTTGAAAAAGAAGAGGAAGAAGAAACAGACGAAGGCGAAAACGAAGATGGCACCTATACAGTAAGCGAAGAAGTTTTAGAAACTTATGTAGGTATATATAAGATAGAGGCCATAGGAATGATTATGGAATACAGCATTGTAGACGGCGCTTTAATGTCTGAGGCTACCGGACAACCCGAATTAGCATTGGTGGCTGTAAACGATAGTGTATTTAAATACAACGACTTAGAAGCTACCGTTTTGTTTAAAAGCAATCCAGACGGAGGTGTAACTACTGCGGTACATACCCAAGGAGGCTCAGATTACACGCTAGACAGACTACCACCTTACGAAGCAACAATAGACGAGCTAGCCGAATACTCAGGAAAGTACTTTTCTGAAGAACTAGAGGTGTTCTACACTGTAAAACTCAAGGACTCTAGCTTAATCGCGGTACTGCGCAATTTTGAAGATATCGAACTTAGTACTTCAGAAAAAGACAACTTTAGCGCCAACGTTTTCTTTATTCAAGAGATGGTCTTTAAACGCGATGAGCAAGGGGCTATTAACGGCTTTGAGGTGTCAAATGGCCGTACAAAAGGGATGTTTTTCGAGAAACAGTAAAAAACTCCTTTATAACTTTAAAAAACGGCTAATTTATAGTCGTTTTTTCTTTTTCTCTGTTTTGTAAAACAACCTCTATTATAGACACATCGTTTATAAAAACATCCTCCAGCCTAGTTGTTCCACCATTGATATAAACTAGGGCATAACAAATTGACGTTGGTTCTTGATTTTGTTGTCTTTGCACTTGATTGGCACTAGCCATAGCTATTTCTGCTTCAAAAGCCTTGCTTTCTTCCATATAAAAACGATCAAATGGCAACGAAAAATGAACCTCTTTTTTAAAGGCGTAGTCTACTTTTGTTTTTACATAATCTAGCTCGATATTGAGCTCCTTTTTGCTGATTTGTGACACCTTAGCAAAACCATCTTCGCCAGTTTCTAAATACACATAAAGATCGGCCCCATGAGGCCAGATTGTATCATTTGAGATAAAACTGCCAATCTCATAGTTGAGCCACACATATTTGCCTCTAAATGGGTCGCTAGGGTCGATAGGCTCTGTTTTAAACTTATATGGAATGCCTTGATTGACGGCAAGCTGTTGGTCAAAAATCATTTTTCCAGGCAACGACCATTGCAACAATAGCATTACGATAAAACCGATTCCAAATAGTAACTTATTCATGATTTTTAAGATTTTATTGTTGTTTACGATACATTATATAATTTGCTAAAAAGAACCCAGCTCCCATCGATATAAAAAGGATTCCTCTCATAACAAAAGAAATATCTGTATCAAAAAATCTGCATGCAATTAAGACGGCTATTATTAGTAAACCATAATTTAAAATGCTAAACCTGTTTTTCTGAGAACCAATTCGCATGGCAAAAATCCCTAAAGCAAATACCAAAACATTAGTCGCTATCCAAGGAGTTATAATGTCAAAACTACTTATTGCATAAATAAATGCAAAAGCCAGAAAGGCTATTTGAAACAGGTTAAATTCTTGCTTTAAATTTGATTTGACGTTCTTGATAAGTGCTACCAATGCAAGGATTCCCAGCGTTATAACAATTAAAATCTCTGAAATAGCCATAGACATGCTATCGCTCTCCTCCCAAAACCACCTAAAAGACGAAATTAATAAAGTAACTGTGGTACCTAAAGAACCCAGTATCAAATACCCGTTTATGCGCAGCCGCTTTTCGTTAAAGAAAGGTAACTTCCCAATATTATAAAACAGACCAAAGAGCGACACATACATTACCATTCCAAAAGTGTCGTTACTCTCTATAAATGTACCTAGACAAATAATTGTACTTAGCGGCAATAACCAGTGATAAATGGTTGTCATATTAGCACTGGGGTTCGCTTTAAATCGCTGATAATAAAATGGCAATATATAGGCTAACATGGCCAAATACCACCAAGGTTGCCCAGAATTTGCATAGCCAATATTACAGGCATACGCCGTGACAAAAATTAAATGCAATATAGCCACGGTATGTGATTTTAGCAGATATAATAACGGCGCTGCTAATACGATCCAACTTAGCAAGAACGAAGCCATTGAATCAGGGATGTTATAAATCTGACTCACCAGAGAAATACTCGATCCAATAGCAAAAAATAAAAATGTTGCGCTAGCTTCTTTCCAAAGAGAAGATTTTTTAACAAAGAGACTATAACCAACGGCAATTTGCCCTACAACTAGCGGAATAAAAGCCCAAACCGTTTTGGTCATCTTAGAAAAATTATCCCAATTATGAGCCAGAATTAATAGTATCCCGAGGCCAACTAACAATGAACCCAATACCCCAAAAATCGTAAAAAGCCTGTTAGGTGTTTCGGTAGATTTGTTTGCGTAGTACTGCGCAATGTTCTGTGACACTTCTGGCGAAATGACCTGAGCTTCGATCAATTCTCGCAATTCCTTTTCTATCTTAGTATTCATCTGGATGTGATTAAAATTATAAACCTGAGTTCGAACTCAGGTTAAAAGTTAGAATTTATTGTCGAATTAACTATCTCGCTTTGATTAAAACCCCGATCTCATTACAATCGGGGTTTTGGGTCGCAGCTGCTAACCCCCATCAAAACACCGATTTGCAGTATAATACATCAATCAACATGTAAATACTTAGTGCATAATGATTTAAAAAAAACTGCCTATGGTGAGAACGGTGCAAGCGATTAATGCTATAAGACTAATTATTACCCAAACATTCCTTTTGTACTTTGTAAAATGCTTTATTCCAATAACTAAAAAAACGAATTGAGCTAAAAGAAAAGGAATCGTAAGTAATTCTCGAAATATTCCAATTATTACTAAATCTATCTTATAATGATTAAGAAGATAAATCAGAACAAAATATGTGGCAATTATAAAATTTATTATTGTCAGATTTTTACTCGTAATTAATTTTTTCATCGTTTTGTTATTTAATGACTTTACGCTCAAGAAATTTTACATCTCTGATGTTCTTTTGAACTGCCACTGCTGCAAAAAGTGCTAAGGCAAAGGACATACCATAAAAACCCTTTTCACTTAAATCGATGGTTGCATTCCACAAACCGATAATTAAAAGCA
>QIIH01000195.1 GCA_003229235.1 Flavobacteriales bacterium
ACAATTGTTCCCAAAACAGACAACTTTTATGCGGCTTTAAACTCTGCTGTATTTACAGATGGCTCGTTCTGTTATATTCCTAAAGGTGTTCGTTGCCCTATGGAATTATCAACTTATTTTAGAATTAACGAAGGCGGAACAGGACAATTTGAGCGTACACTTCTAATTGCAGACCAAGGCAGTTATGTTAGTTACCTCGAAGGCTGTACTGCACCATCGCGAGACGAAAACCAACTGCATGCCGCAGTGGTCGAGCTAATTGCAATGGACGGTGCAGAAATTAAGTACAGTACGGTACAAAACTGGTACCCAGGAAATGCTGAAGGAATAGGAGGAGTTTACAACTTTGTGACCAAAAGAGGCTTGTGCGAAAAAGGTGCTAAAATTTCTTGGACTCAAGTCGAAACTGGATCAGCCGTAACGTGGAAATACCCTTCTTGTATTCTAAAAGGAGACAATTCGGTTGGGGAGTTTTACTCGATTGCCGTTACCAATAACTACCAACAAGCCGATACGGGAACCAAGATGATTCATCTTGGCAAAAACACACGAAGCACAATTATCTCGAAAGGAATCTCTGCGGGACACTCTCAAAATAGCTATCGTGGTTTGGTTCAGATTAATTCGCGAGCAGACAATGCGCGTAATTTTTCGCAATGTGATTCGCTTTTAATGGGTAACCAATGTGGCGCACATACATTCCCATATATAGAAGTTAAAAATAAAACCGCAAAAATAGAACACGAGGCTACCACCAGTAAAATTGGAGAGGATCAACTCTTTTATTGTAATCAACGCGGTATCGATACAGAAAAGGCTATCGCCTTAATAGTAAACGGCTTTAGCAAAGAAGTACTTAACAAACTACCCATGGAGTTTGCCGTAGAAGCTCAAAAATTATTAGAAATCAGCCTAGAAGGCTCAGTTGGATAAGCGATGAAAAAACTATTGTTATTCGGTGCATTAGCGCTAATTATTGCAAGTTGTAGCGAGGAGAACGCAGCTACAAAAACGTATCAAGGAAACTATTTGGCGACCGATAAAGCTGCTGTTCTAGAAGTAAACGAAACTATGTACGCCGTTACCTACGACGAATTGGCTAAAGAATTAGCACAAAAAATAACAGCCTCGCAAGAAAGCGAACACGACATGGTTCCTGTAACTATCGAAGCGGTAGTTATCCCTAAGCCTGTTGATACAGAAGGTTGGGATTCTATATTGACAATTAAAAAAATTATTGCCGTGAGCCCATCAGCAATAGCTCCGGATATTAAAATCGAAGAAAGTAATTAGTAAGCGATGTTAGAGATTAAAGATTTATACGCAAAAGTTGAAGAAAAGGATATTCTTAACGGAATTAATCTAGAGATAAAAGCAGGAGAAATTCATGCAATCATGGGGCCAAATGGTTCTGGGAAAAGCACTTTGGCATCTGTTATCGCTGGAAAAGACGAATACGAAATGACGCAGGGGTCTATCCAATTTGAGGGCGAAGACTTGAGTGAACTAAACCCAGAAGAACGTGCTCATAGAGGCGTATTTTTGAGTTTTCAATATCCTGTCGAAATTCCAGGGGTATCGGTTACAAACTTTGTTAAAACAGCAATAAACGAAACTCGCAAAGCAAAAGGTCTGGATGATATGCCGGCCAAAGAAATGCTTAAAAAGATTCGTGAAATAGCCGAATTACTTGATATTGATCGCAAATTTCTATCACGTTCTCTGAACGAAGGTTTTTCTGGAGGAGAAAAGAAGCGTAACGAGATTTTCCAGATGGCAATGTTAGCGCCTAAATTGGCAATCTTAGACGAAACCGATTCTGGGCTTGATATTGATGCCCTGCGCATCGTGGCCAATGGAGTTAACAAATTGCGTAGCGAAAACAACGCAGTGCTAATAATTACACATTATCAGCGTTTGTTAGATTATATAATTCCAGATAAGGTTCATGTACTTATGGACGGTAAAATTGTAAAGTCTGGCGATAAAAATCTTGCCAAAAAGCTTGAAGAAAAAGGGTACGATTGGATTAAAGAAGAAGTAAAAACCCTATAGGCATGAGCGTTTTAAAAGAAAAGCTAATCTCGTCTTATATGGCTTACCAAGACGATCTGGATCAAGACGATTTGATTCACGAGATGCGTAAAAGTGCCTTTAAAGAATTTGAACTCTCGGGTTTTCCAACTCGCAAGAATGAAGCCTGGAAGTACACCCCATTAGCATCACTTATTAAAGAAGATTATAGTGTCTTCTCAAAGAAAACTAATGCCTTAGAATTTAAAGACGTTAAACAATATTTTCTACACGATATAGACACTTACAAAGTTGTTTTTATCGACGGAATTTACAGCTCATTTTTATCAGAAACCACCCACGATGGCATGGACATATGTTTGATGTCTGCAGCATTAATCAAACCTAAATATAGAGCTGTTATCGAGGCCTATTTTAATAAGGCTATTGCAAAAGACAGCTTGACCTCGCTCAACACAGCTTTTGCAAAAGAGGGCGTATATATTAATATACCATCGCACAAAGAAGTAGAAAAACCTATCGAGATAATCAATTTTGCTACGGGTAACGAAGCTTCACTCATGCTACAACCTCGCAACTTAATTGTTGTGGGCGAAAATGCACATGTACAAATTATTGAACGTCATCAAAGCCTTACCGAGAATCCTGTTTTTACAAACTCGGTAACCGAGATTTTTACAGAAAAACGAGGCTGTGTAGATTATTATAAAGTGCAGAACGACCGTCTTTCTGCTTCGCTTATAGACAATACGTTTATCAAGCAAGGTCGCGAGAGCAACGTTAGTGTACACACCTTCTCCTTTGGCGGAAAATTGGTGCGTAATAACCTTAACTTTTATCAAGAAGGACAGCATTGTGATTCAACGTTAAAGGGAATCACAATTATAGAAGGCAAACAACATGTAGATCATTCTACTTTGGTGCATCATCTCGCTCCAAATTGCGAGAGTCATCAAGTCTATAAAGGCTTATTTGACGAGCGTGCCGTTGGTGTATTCAACGGAAAGGTAGTAGTAGACAAAGAAGCTCAAAAAATAAATGCTTTTCAGCAGAACAACAACATTCTTATAAGCGACAAAGCGACCATAAATGCAAAACCTCAGCTAGAGATATTTGCAGACGACGTTAAATGTTCGCACGGTTGTACAATCGGACAATTAGACGAGGATGCACTGTTTTATTTGCGCTCACGCGGAATCGCCGAAAAAGAAGCCAAAGCCTTGCTTATGTATGCATTTGCCAATAATGTTTTGCAGAGTGTGAAGATTCCAGAATTAAAAAAGCGTATCAATACACTTATTGCCAATAAAATTGGGGTGAACTTAGGATTTGATCTTTAAAAATACCCCTCAGCATAGTATCGTATGAGCCAAACCAGTGAGATATCGTTTGATGTAGCGCGTATTCGCGAAGACTTTCCTATTTTAAAAAGAGAAGTTAATGGGCAACCATTGGTATATTTTGACAACGCAGCAACTTCGCAAAAACCTACGGTTGTAATTGAGGCAATTGTAGATTATTATTCAAATTACAACGCCAATATTCATCGTGGTGTTCACAGCCTATCGCAAGAAGCCAC
>QIIH01000356.1 GCA_003229235.1 Flavobacteriales bacterium
GCGCTACCCTTGTCGAAGAGGCTGCCAGCTTAGATGCAGTGTTAATTGTGTCTGGAAAGCAATCTAAAAAGAACAATCCAGCGATTGATATACTTCGTAAAGTCTGGGAAAACCGGCGCGAGAACGGGGTTAAAAGATTTAAGCAGTACAGTTACAGTAAGTACGAAAAACTTGAATTTGATTTAAATACTATCGATTCTGCCCTAATTAAAAGTAAAGTGTTTAAAGGGATGGAGTTTATTTTTGATCAAACAGATACTTCTAAAATTACCGGAAACACTTATTTGCCCATTTTTATTAACGAGGCGTATTCTAAAGTGTATGGCGATAATGTAATAAACCAAGAAAGAGAAATATTAGAAGGTAACAAAAACTCGGGTTTTAGTAACAATCAGGTTCTTATTGCGTTTGTAAAAGATCTCTATTCCGATTACGACGTTTACGATAATTATTTAAAGTTTTTTGATAAATCGTTTACTAGCCCCTTATCGAGAACCGGAATAAATGTTTATAATTATGTGTTGCTGGACAGTGCCTTTGTAGGCAACAAATGGTGTTATAATATTGTCTATTATCCGAGGCGCAAAAATGAGCTAACCTTTAAAG
Source organism: Flavobacteriales bacterium (assembly GCA_003229235.1). GTDB lineage: Bacteria > Bacteroidota > Bacteroidia > Flavobacteriales > Flavobacteriaceae > Gilvibacter. Next base: position 607 of record QIIH01000356.1, read on the forward strand.
GTGATTTCTGGGTAAACGATACCACTTGGGCTATTAAGGAGATTAATATGCAAGCCTCTAAAAGTGCCAACCTTAACTGGGTGCGAGAGGTGTATATAGAACAAGAATTTGACGTGCTTAACGATTCAACTTTTTTAATAACACGAGATTACTTCTTGAGTGATTTCGCGTTGCAGAAAAAAGAAGGAGCGCGTGGTGTTTATGGTAAACGGACCACTTTATACGACGATTACGACTTCGACAAACCTAAAGAAAGAGACTTTTATAAAGCACAGGTAGATCCGTACGAATATGAGGTATATAACCGCCCAGATGAGTTTTGGGACGAAAACCGTTTGGAAGAATTAAACAAAGACGAAAAACAGATTTACGCATTATTAGATACACTTAAAACGGTGCCTCGTTTTAAAACACTATATAGTATAGGGAGTGTGCTGTCAAGCGGGTATTATGAGTTTCCTAATTTTGATTTTGGCCCTGTTTTTTCGACTTTCGGATTTAACGAAGCAGAAGGTATTCGAATTCGAGCTGGTGGAAGAACTTATTTTAGCCAAAACGATCAATGGCGCCTTGAAGGGTTTGGTGCATACGGATTTAGAGACGAACGCTTTAAATTTGGATTATCAGGAAAATGGCTTCTAAACCGAAGGTCGCGCTTAACAATTTTTGGAGGGCACCGCAAAGATGTAGAACAAACGGGTGCTAGCCTAACAAGCACGAATGATGTTTTAGGCAGGAATCTGGCTTCGTCTGCCCTGATAACTGTAGGTGCTAACGATAAATTAACCCGCGTTAATTTGAGTACAATAGGTCTAGAATTTGAACCCTATAAAAATTTGGTTTTAAGGACAATTGGTTCTTTTAGAAAGCTCAGGTCGGCGACAGACACATTTAGCATAGATTATTTTGGCGAAGACGGCAGCATTCAATCAGAAGTTAAACAGGCCATGTTACAAGCTGGATTCTTTTATACCCCGGGACGAAAAACTTCTGGATATGGGGTAGAGCGAAATGTAATTAACGAAGGCTCTTTTCCGAGTATTTTCTTTGGAATATCTTTAGGTGTAGAAGGGGTTTTGGATAGTGATTTTGAATTTCAAAAGGTCCAAGGATTGTACACACAACCTTGGAATATTGGCGGATTTGGTAGAGCGTATACCACCATAGAGGTGGGTAAGACTTTTGGAGATGTTCCTTTATCTCTTTTAAGCCCTATTCCTGGTAATCAAACACTGTTTAGCATTTACAACTCTTTTTCTCAGCTCGACTTTTACGAGTTTGTGAGTGATACCTACGTATCTTTTCACTTACGACATGATTTTGGCGGGCGTTTCTTTTCTCGAATTCCTTGGCTTAGAGATCTCAATTTGCGTGAAGTTATTGGTTTTAGAGCGGTTTATGGCTCTATTTCTGACGGGAACATAGCGCTCAATGCTTCTAATATAATATACCAATCTCCAGAAAATGTTTATTGGGAGTACAGCGTAGGGATAGGTAATATCTTTAAGATTTTTAGACTTGATTTTAATTTTAGAGGAAACTACCTAAACAATCCTGGAGCACGTAGCTTTGGAGTTACTGGGATATTTGGGTTTAGTTTCTAGATTTCACCTTAGTTTTTAATCAGGATTTTTTCTTTATTTTTTAATTAATTTTTACAATCAAGTTAATTTAAGTAATTTAAGGGTTCAAAATTAGACAATTATGAAAACAATTACACGCCTAATTATGTTGGCCGCTCTCGTTGGCAGCTCAACTTTGGCATTTGGTCAAACGACCATCAACAAAGAAGACGTACTTGCTCGATACGAGGCATTACCTAATAATGGCGGTACTCCTGACACTTTTTTCACACAAGAAGAGCAAGCTTGGCTCAGGACGTATTTAAGTGATAAAAACGACAGTTCAACAGACGCCAATAGAGGCGGAATTGCCTCAGTAGATATTTACGGTGCCGATACTTCTAATAATCTCTTCGGATTTTTTAATACGACCAATTTGGCTGTTTATAATACAATTGGAGCTGAGGCACCTACTGGCGACTTCGAGTCTTCTGGCGATATCGACCCAACAGACACCAATACAGCCTATGTGGTCACGCTTTCTATAGGAGACTTTTTTAGTCTTAATGTTACTACTGGAGTCTACACACCTTTGCCAACTTTATTGCCTCCAGCAGGCGAGCAGTGGAACGGTATAGAATTCGATGTTACAACCAATATATTATATGGAATATCTTCTAACTTTGCAGGTACTTCAAGCTTATCTACTATAAATACAGGGACTTCGACCACCACTCTTGTTGGTGTGACTGGAATGCCTGGAGCAGTTGCAATTGCAGTAACATCTTCTGGTGATATGTATGGTTATGATGTAGTAGACGATAATTTTTATAGTATTAACAAGGCAACCGGATCAGCTACTATTGTAGGTGCACTTGGGTTTGATGCTAATTTTGGTCAAGATTTGGAGTGGGACGATGCTTCTGGCACTATGTTTATGACTGCGTATAATGCAGGTTTGGGCGTTGCCGAACTTCGTGTAGCCAATTTAGGAACGGGCGCAGCATCTTTGGTAGGTGAGATTGTTCCAGGCGGGGGAACTCAAATACCTTGGGCAGGTATTAAAAATGCGACCTTAAGTGTAGATCAAAATTCTCTTAATGCCTTTTCCATCTATCCAAACCCGGCAGAAAACGTCGTTTATTTAAAAGGACTTGCCGAAGTAACTTCGGTAACCATCTTTAATGTTTTGGGTCAAGAAGTTCACAGACAAAATAGTTATACTTCTCAAGGAATAAGTGTGCAGCATTTAGTAAGCGGTACCTATATGTTACAGGTGGTAACTGCTAACGGAACTGCAACTAAAAAACTCGTGGTTCGTTAGTGAGATAGCGTTTCAATAAACTTATATTAAGGCAGCCTAAAAGCTGCCTTTTTTATTTGAATTCAATTATTTTATATCCCAACCAATTTTACTATT
>QIIH01000101.1 GCA_003229235.1 Flavobacteriales bacterium
ATTTATGCTGTGATTCGTTCAACAGTAAAGCATAGTCTAGGACAATTTAGTATTGCTCCTATTTTAGATTTTAATAGAGATTCGGCATTAGATACTCCTTATGATTACCGTGCTAAAGCTCCTAAAAATCCTTCGATAGAGGTAGATCGGTCTTTTAACCCTTTTAAAGAAGAGGGTCATAAAACTAGCTATTCGCAGGGGTATGCAAAACCTAAGCCGCAGCAGTGGGAAAGTTTGTATACAGGATTTAAAGAGGAGCAGGATTTGGCAGATTCTCAAATTGAATCCTTGGTTTTTGAGGCTCCCGAAGAAACAGTGACTTTGTTTAATGACGAAGTTAAAACATCATTCGACAATTGTTTTCAGCTACAAGGTAAATACATTGCAACTCCAATAAAAAGTGGATTATTGTTGGTACATCAAAATCGAGCACATCAGCGTATTTTGTTTGAGACGTTTTTGAATAACGCAAGTACTAGTGACTCAATAAGCCAACAGTTGTTGTTTCCGTTAGAGGTGCGTTTAAGTAAACCTGATTTAGCGCTCCTATTAACTGCAAGAGAATCTTTGGATCGAATGGGGTTTGTTATTTCTAAAACAGGAGAAGAGGCAATATTTTTCGAGGCCTTGCCAATTCAAGTTGGCCCTGCAACCATCGAACAATTAGTTGATGAATTGCTCTCAGACTTAAAGAACTATACGCCTAAAAAACAAAACGCCATACATGAGCTTATGGCAAAGTCTATGGCGCATAACTTGGCGATTAAGACTGGGCATATATTGAAAAAAGATGAGCAAAAACAGCTTATTCACGAGCTTTTTGCATGTATAGAACCGGCATTTTCGCCGTCTAATAAAGTTGTTTTTAAATCGTTCTCATTAGAGAGTATAGATAAAAAATTTTAAGTTTTGGCAAAGATTACAGATACCGTTAAGGTTTTAATTATAATAAACGTGCTTTTTTTTATTGGATCGCTTTCGATGTCCGAAACGACGCATCCACTTTTTAATCTGTACTATTTCGCGAATCCAGCTTTTAAGTTTTGGCAACCAATCTCCTCCATGTTTATGCATGGAGATTTAATGCACTTGGTGTTTAACATGATTGCATTGTGGATGTTTGGTAGTGCCATGGAGCAAATATGGGGCCAGAGAAAGTTTATCTTCTTTTACTTTTCTGCAGGGCTAGGAGCCGTTTTGATAAACTCGGCGGTAAGTTATTTTCAAGTACAATCTGGTATGCAAGAAATGATTGCCGAAGGCTTTACACAATCATATATTAACGAGCTATTAGCAAATGGGCGCTTAATTAATGGATACGATTGGTTTTATACCTATTATGGCAGCATGTTAGGGGCTTCGGGAGCCGTGTATGGAGTCTTAGTAGCCTTTGCTTGGTATTTCCCTAATTCTAAGCTGATGCTTATCTTTTTGCCGGTACCCATTGCGGCTAAATATTTTGTACCTGTTTTATTGCTTGGAGATTTAATTTTTGGTTTTACTGGTGCTGCAACCGGAATTGCGCATTTTGCACATCTAGGAGGCGCAATATTTGGGTTTATCATGGCGTATTTTTGGAAAAAGAACAGTGCTAATCAACATCGATGGAACTAATATGAGTAACGATCTGATAAATAAATACAAATCGGCGAGCATGTTAATAAAAATCATCGTGATTAACGCGGGGGTCTTTTTGTTGTTTTATTTAAGTTCTTTTATTCTAAGTATACCTGAAAGCACTTTAAAGGCATGGTTTGTTTTACCTACAGGTATTTTTGATGCGGTACTCCAACCTTGGTCTATTATTACATATGTTTTTTTACATGGTGGCTTTTGGCATTTGTTCTGGAACATGATAATCCTTTATTATTTTGGAAGTTATGTAGAGAATCTATTTAAAGGAAAACGTTTACTAACGCTTTTTCTTTTAGGTGGAATAGCTGGCGGTTTGCTCTATATGTTGGCCTATAATTTGTTTCCAGTATTTATCAATAATGGCATTCACGCCAACCTACAAGGAGCGTCGGCAGCGGCTTTTGCAGTGATGGTGTTTATAGCTACCTATTCGCCAAACTCGGAGATGCGTATTTTTAAATGGAATGTTAAACTCTGGTATATTGCGGTATTCTTTGTGCTAAAAGATTTAGTATCACTCCCAGTATCTGGTAACGCCGGAGGGTTAATAGCTCACATGGGAGGAGCTCTATTAGGTTATTTTTATGCAACTCAATTGGCAAAGGGCAACGATATAGGTGCTTGGTTTGATCGTTTAATGGATAGAATAAGCAATCTATTCAGTGGCAGAAAAAAAGTACCGTTCAAGAAGGTTCATAAAAATAAAACCACTTACCAGACATCGTCAAAAATGACTACTCCAGGAGATAGACAGAAAAAAGTGGATGCAATTCTAGATAAAATTAGTAAGAGTGGTTATGAGAGTTTAAGTAAGAAAGAAAAAGACTTTTTGTTTAAGGCTGGCAACGACAATCCTTAGACAATGGCCAAACTTAAGTTGCTCTCAAATAAGTCGATATTTGTACTAAATATTATTGTTGCATCACTTGCAATGTTGTCTTATTTAACGCCCTATATTCCACCTAAGAGTTTCCCATTATTGGCTGGTATAAGCTTGGTAGTCTCACCATTGTTAATGCTCAACATCCTATTTTTAATCTATTGGATTATAAGAATAAAACGCCGTATGTGGCTTTCTGCATTGGTGTTGCTTATTGGAATTTATCATTTTAATGCATTTTTACAGTTACCATCTAGTACAGATCCAATTCCTGTAAATGCTAAGCAGTTAAAAATATTATCTTATAATGTGCGCCTCTTCGAAGCTTATGAACCTGTGCCAGATAAGGATGTGTTAACAAAAATTAGTTCTTTAATTAATGAGCAGCAACCCGACGTGATGTTTTTTCAAGAATACTATAAAATTGATGGCTTAAAGTTTGAAGGGTATCCATATAAGTTTGTTCATTTTAAGCCTAAACGTAAAATGGGCCAAGCGATTTATTCAAAATTTCCGTTGCTGAATAAAGGTGCCTTCGATTTTTTGGACACCGGCAACAACACAATTTACGCAGATATAATAGTCGGGTCAGATACACTTAGATTGTACAACATGCATTTGCAATCATATCGTTTAACATCAAGGATATCTAAATTTCAGCCAGAACATTCGGCGATGTTTAAAAATAAAATTCGACGGGCTTTTGTCGCACAACAAGAGCAAGTAGAAACTATTTTAGATCATATATCTCAGACCAAACTCCCTGTAATTCTAGCAGGCGATTTAAACAACACGGCGTTCTCGTATGTATACCGTAAGATTAATAGTGAATTTAAAGACAGTTTTGTAGCTAAAGGACAAGGTCTAGGAACCACCTATATGGTCGATTTTTTTCCACTTCGGATAGATTACATTTTTGCTAGCCAGGATTTAGAAATTCACTCATATAAAACACTTAGCTGTGATTTTTCTGATCACAGCCCAATCACAACTACTATTTATTGGCCCTAATAACGTATAGACCTGAGTTCGGCCTAAAATTTGGTTACAGTTTAGATGATTCGAAGTCAGATTTTTGAAGGACTAACTAGTTAATTTAAGAAAATATGGCAAAAATTGGGGGAGGATTCATCAAATCCAATGGAAATTCTAATAAAAGGCAATCTTTTTTATGTAGAATTTTTAAAATATCGAGATATTCCTTTAAATTTTACATTTCAAATCTCACCTTTTCTTAGAACTCTGTAAATTAAATTTTAGGTCGAACTCAGGTTTATAGCAAATATCTCTTTTAAAGGCGGAAAAGAACCCTCAAAAATTGATAGTTTAGAATTTAAAGTGGTGCAAGACGCAGATCGGCTAGATGCTCTTGGAGCGATAGGTATTGCACGGTGTTTTAACTACGGTGGCTTTAAAAACAGGCCGCTTTACGACCCCTCGATTAATCCAAATTTAGACATGAGTAAAGAGGAATACAAAAAGTCTGCTGCGCCTACAATTAATCACTTTTACGAAAAACTCTTATTGCTAAAAAATCGTATGCACACCACAACTGCCCTACAAATGGCACAAGAGCGCCATGCCTTTATGGAAGCCTACTTAACTCAGTTTTATCAAGAGTGGGAAGGCAAAGTTTAATACTGTAAACTCGCCAATGTCACCTTTTTTTGTTGCGCACTTAGGTTAACAACATGTACCTTTTTAGTTTCTTTTTTGGTGCCAAAATTCTTGTAAATCGTATACTTTAAGTAGGTTGGGTTAAGTGTAGCTTCATTCGATGCTAACGACTGAATATTAACCAACCAACCCCCTGTTGGGCTATCGTTAATCTCAAACTCCTGAATAGCGTACCCTTGTAAAAGTTGCTGTTCCATAGCTTCAAAATTGTCGAATTTAGTGTTCTTATAAGTAAAGTATTTTTTAGAAGGACTCACAAACTGCAAATCAAATTCGGCTAATGGGTCGTTCCATTCAAAAACAATTCGCACGTCTTTTTTATAATTGACCTGCATTAGTTGATTGGGCAAATCTTTAAAGTACAATTTAGACTTGTGATTGGCGATTAGATGGCGTAACTCGGCTTCAGCGACGGCCTGTATTCCACTAAAATCAACTCCAGTGGTCTCGTTAGCAAGAATGCGCTTATACAAAGCAAATGCCTTGGTATACTCTCCCGTTTCTTTATAAATATAGGCCAGATCTCTATACGATTGCGAATCACTAGGCGACAGTATAGCTAAGCGCTGATATACCGGTTTTGAGGCTTCTAAATCACCCAAGGCTTCTAATCGATATGCCAATGTTTTGAGTGCTTTAGTATTTTTAGGGGCTATGTCTAAAATATTCATAGCAACTTGTGCCGAATAGTTTTTGTCCCACTTCTCGAAGTACTCCGAAGCATTTACGTAATATCCAATCCCCTTTTCTGAGGCTTCTGCCAATTGTTGCGTGTACACCTTTTTGGCTTGATCAAAACTAGTAGCTTGTTCTAACGAAGTGATATAGGTAGGAGCAGGCATCGCGCTCATTAATGGCAAACTCTCGTTATAGTTGTTACCAACTATCAAGGCCTGTTTTTCTTTGGCCTCATCCTTATAATCACCTTGAGCAGTAGCATAAATTTTGGTCCGGATAATAATAACTCCGTTGCGACCCAAAGTACCATATTTGATGGCACCTACTAAGCCAGGAATAACCGTTACACTTGCAATGTTTTGAACGTCAACAAACGGAAGTGGGTTTCCAGCCTCGTATAACACCTCGTCTATCACTACCGCTCGACCGTTGTTTAAATTAATAGACGTTGGGTTCACAACCCCTATAGTTGGAAGCCTTAAAAAGATTTGCTCCAAGGTTTGATACGAACTTTTTATTTCTTCTTCTGTTATTTGTGCCACGCGATACCCCAAACGGTTAAATTCTTTTTTACCATAAGCAGTTTCAATTTTGCGATCGGTTAAAAAAGTCTTTTTGTCTGACGTTAAATTTACCTGCTCCAGCAATTCTCCATCAACCTCAAGAGAGATGTTCATATTGTTTTTAGCCGAAACTTCTTTCGGAAAAGTTGTAAGTGATTCTATTTCTAATACTTCACCTGGCATCACGTCTATCGTAAACTCACCGTTTACGTCTGTAACTGCTCTTTTATATGAGTTTTTTAAACCAACTACTGCTCCTTGAACAGGGCCTTGTGGGCTTGTAACTTTACCTGAGATTCCGCGTTTAGCGACCCCATCCCTAGCAGTACTCGATAGAGTTTCGTTGCTAATAGCCTCATTGTATGGGTTTAGATATACAATGTTATTGCGTTCCATTAAATTAAAGAATCTTTCGATGCTCAGCTCTTTGGGCGCATATCCCAATGCAGCAATTTTTATAATATCCTGTTGCCCGATTTGATCTTCGATA
>QIIH01000242.1 GCA_003229235.1 Flavobacteriales bacterium
TAGAATCGATTTTATTAACCTGTAGCACATCGTTAATTAGTGCTAAAAGGTAATCGGCAGAAAACTTGAGCAAGCTTAAGTCTTTTTTATGCTTTTTTAGCCTTTTGTCTTCTAATAGCAACGTACTTAAACCAATTACACCGTAAAGAGGTGTGCGTAATTCGTGGCTTACCGTAGAGAAAAATTTAGTTTTGGTGAGCGACATTTTTTCAGACAAATCTTTAGCGGCCAGATATTCTTTGTTCTTAGATTTTAGTTCTTTTATGAGCTTTTTTCGATTGCGAAAAGCTAAAAATAACAGGATACTTAAAAACAAACTAAATAAAAATAACGAGGCGAGATAAATGTTCCATTTGCTTCTGGTCTCTGCTTTTGCGAGCTGCAATTTATTTTCCAATTCGGCAGCGAGCATATCTTTTTTATACTCGTCTACTTGAAACTTTGCAGAGAGTATTCCGCTTTCGACAGATTTGACATTTTCAAGATTTTGATTGTAATAATCTTCGAATATCTCACGGGCCTCAAAAGCTTCTTTGTACTTTTCTTGGGCAAAAAGGTTATCACTATAGTTTCTATATGCAATCTCCAGGTCTATTAGCAAGTCTAGATTTTCAGACTCCTCTATCACCGATAAAAAATAGGAATCGGCCATGTCGTAATCCTTTTTATAATGATAGTATTCGCCTAAAAGGTTGTCAATTCCTATAGCAAAAGACTCGTGTTCGTAATAATTACTTAACTCTTTTACATGTAAAATGTGTTTATAAGCAACGGTATAAGCCTGAGCTTCCATCGCTGTTAGTACAAAATTGTAATGTGCTTTAACCAAGCGTGCAGAATCTTTAACTTTTTTAAAGCCTTGTATCGATTTTAGATGATACTCAAAGGCCTTCGGATAATCTTGTCCGGCAATGGCAAACATATTTGCTAAATCCATTTGAGTTAGAGCGATAGCAGTATCGTTTTTAGATTCCTGCGCATAGCGTTGAGATTTTATAAAACTCTCCCGAGCTAGAACGGTATCTGTAATGGCTAAGTAGTCGTAAGCAAGGTTTCTGTATCCCAAATGAATAAAATAGGCATCGTTTGCTAGTAAGGCTTCCCTTAAAATATCGATACTCATAGGTAATGAAAGCTGATAGTCTCCTGAATTGTAAAGCACATTAGAAGAATCAATTCTTTGATTAAAATATGTGCGGGAAAAATTAGATACACCCTCTACATCCTTATTTATGGCGGTTTGAGCCTGAATAAACGAGGTCATAAATAGGCATAAAAAAAGTATGTGGATATACCATTTTTGCATAGGTCTTCGATAAATTTGGGGTTAGCAATATACATATTTCTATTAAAACCCTCATTTTGAACGATTTTCGATATTCCTGCAGATGATTATCTTTAGACATGCGCAGTAAACTACCTAATACACAAGTTTCAATTTTTTCTCAAATGAGTGCCTTGGCTCATAAGCATGGAGCCTTGAATTTATCGCAAGGCTTTCCAAACTTTAAGAGCGATCCATTGCTTTTAGATCTCGTGACAAAGGCTATGAAGGATGGCTACAATCAATATGCTCCAATGCCTGGCGATTTAGGGCTTCGTGAGGTGATTTGTAATAAGATACACACTTTATACAATAATAAGTTCGATCCAATTAGTGAAGTGACAATCACGGCGGGTGCAACTCAGGCAATATTTGCAACCATCACTGCCTTGATTCATCCGGGCGATGAGGTGCTTATTTTTACTCCGGCCTACGATTGTTATCAGCCAACTATCGAGTTACAAGGTGCAAAAGCAGTGGCGATACAACTAGCGGCCCCGGCATATAAAGTAGATTGGCAAGAAGTTGCCAAGGCAATTACAGATAAAACCAAAATGGTTATCGTAAATACACCTCACAACCCTTGCGGAAGCGTGTTTAGTAAGGAAGATATGCTTCAGTTAGAGCGTTTGGCAGTAGAACATGACTTAATGGTGTTAAGCGACGAGGTGTACGAACATCTTATTTTTAACGAGGCAGAACATCAGAGTGCAGCGCGATTTGAGGCGCTGGCTAATCGAAGTATCATTGTCGCTTCTTTTGGTAAGACTTTTCATAATACGGGCTGGAAAATGGGCTATTGTGTCGCTAGAAAAGAAATAATGACAGAAATTCGTAAAGTGCATCAATTTAATGTCTTTAGTGTGAATTATCCCATACAAAAAGCCCTAGCCGAATACTTAATCGATCCAACTACTTATTTAGGATTAGGGGCTTTCTTTCAAACCAAAAGAGATTTGTTCTTGGAAGGGCTAAACGGCACAACCTTTAAGGTGCTGCCCAGCAAAGGGACTTATTTTCAGTTAGTAGATATTAGCGAATTAACAGATATGAGTGATGTTGAGTATGCCATTTATCTAACCGAGCATCATAAACTGGCATCGATCCCAACCTCTGTGTTTAATCGAGGACAGGAAGACCATCGAATGCTGCGTTTTTGTTTTGCCAAAACCACAGAAACCATAGAGCAGGCAATTGCTATTTTAAGGCAAGTAGGAACATAAAAAACCTTCGCAGTTTGCATTTTATATTGTATTTTTAAATATGTCGATCGAACTCTTTTTTAGCGCAATTCGTTTAGGAGATGCAGCACAATGCAAATTACTCTTAGAGGCAACTCCTATGCTTATCAATAGTAAAGACCAACGCGGCTCTAGCCCTTTATTATTGGCAACCTATTATGGGCACGATGCCTTAGTCAAAGATTTACTAGAATACGCCCCCGAGATAGATATGCAAGATGCCTCTGGCAATTCGGCATTAATGGGAGTGTGTTTTAAAGGGTTCGAAAACATTGCTGCAACACTAATTGGTAAAGGCGCTAATGTAAATCAAGTGAACTTTAATGGAGCCTCGGCTCTTATCTATGCTGCAACCTTTGGAAAGGTAGAAATCGTTCGTTTAATGCTCGATAATGGAGCCGATCTAGCGTTAAAGGATGCTCGCGGTTTTACCGCTTTAGATCATGCAAAAATGCAAAAAATTGATGCTGTTGTATCACTTTTAGAAGCTCATAAATAAAAATGGAAACACTAAGGCTTAGTATAGTTCAGTCGCATTTGCATTGGGAAAACCCGGAGGCTAATCGCACTACTTTTGATTCTGTCATTAAAAAATTGGCTACAGAAACCGATTTGATTGTGTTGCCCGAGATGTTTACAACTGGTTTTACCATGAATGCCGAGCCTTTGGCAGAAACTATGGATGGCCCAACAGTAACTTGGATGCAAAATCATGCTCGTGACTACAAAATTGCGATAACTGGGAGCCTAATTATTAAAGAAGACGACAACTATTACAATCGGTTGATTTTTGTTTATCCAGACGGCAGGCTCGAATGGTACGATAAGCGTCATTGTTTTACCCTTGCTGGAGAGCATAAAACATATACCCCAGGAAAGGATTTTATAATTGTAGCCTACAAAGGTTTTAGATTGTGCCCACTAATTTGTTACGATTTACGCTTCCCAGTTTGGGCGCGTAATACACATAATTACGATGTACTTATTTATGTGGCTAATTGGCCCAAAG
>QIIH01000198.1 GCA_003229235.1 Flavobacteriales bacterium
TACGAGTAGAAATCTCTACCGATTGTGGCGATAATTATACCACTATTTACGATAAAACAGGATTAGATTTATCAACCCTTTCAGGTTATAGGGCACTGGCTTGGATACCTTCTTCAGGAGACGATTGGCGACAAGAACAGGTAGGCTTATCTGCTTACATTGGAGAACAAGTTCAATTTAGGTTCGTAAACGTTACTGGGAATGGTAACTATACATATATAGACAATATAAATATACTTAACAACTATCTTGGAGTGGCAGAACAAGTGCTTAATGAGCTTGTGATGTATCCTAATCCTGCACAAGACGCGGTGACTATTGCATTAAGCCAAAACGGTTTTGAGCAAATAGATATCACAGTTGTAAATAGTTTAGGGCAACAAGTGATTATTCGCAAAAACCTAACTCCAAACGGCAATAACGCTGTGAACTTCGATGTGGAATATATTTTGTGACCGTACAAATAGATGGCGCTTCAAGCACTAAGAAATTATCGGTAAGATGATTGTAATTAAATATTGAATGAGAAAGAGACCCATAACGGGTCTCTTTTTTTTACATCTTAAAAACCCAATCTGCAGGATTTAATCGGGTTCTATTCTTGTAGATTAAAAATTTAATTGTAGTCTTTCCAGTTACAGGATTTTTGGCAACCGTTCCTAGATCTTGTTTAGTTGTTACTGCATCGCCTTTTTCAACAAGTGCATTTCTCAAATTAAAGTACACGCTAATATAATTTCCATGCTGGATATAAACAGCCTTATTGGCCCCTTTAAGTTGTTCAATTTTAACAACAGTCCCGTTAAAAACTGCGCGTGCGCTAGTTCCCTCACTAGTCACAATTTCTACACCACTATTAAAAGTAGTTACATTGGGCAGTTGTGGATGCCGCTGTTTTCCAAAACGCTTTGTAATCACGCCCGTATTTACAGGCCATGGAAGTTTGCCCTTGTTACCGGTAAAACTGTCGCTTAAAGCTTTCGCCTCAGCTGTAAGAGCGAAGGTGCTTGACGAAGTATTTTTAACTCCAGATTTAGCATTAGAGCTTGCTATTGCTTCTCTGATAATGGCATCTATGCGTTTGTCTATGGCATCTGCTTCTTGCTGTTTGCTTCTAATTTGAGTCGCAAATTTAGATTCATCCTTTTTTAAGGTTGCAATAAGCTCATGTTGATTGGACTTTTCTTTGCTAAGCAGTAATTTTGCCTTTTTGTTTTCTTCTACCAGTAGTTGCTTTTGCTTTTTTTGTTCAAGCAAATCGGCATTTAATGTTTGCAATTCCAAGGTTTTAGACTGAATACTAATGCCTTGTTCTTTTCTAAACTTAGCATACTGATTCATATATTCAATACGCTTATAGGCCTGCAAAAAGTCTTGAGAGGACAACAAAAACATCAAGCGACTTTTTTGCGATTTACTCTTATAGCTTTTAATAACCATCTGAGCATAGTCTTCTTTAAGTGTTACCAATTCTTGTCGTAAGCCATCGATTTTACGTATGTTATTGTTTACTTCTTTGGTAAGTAAATTTGCCTGCTGATTAGTGATTCTGATTAGGTTTTCTTGGGCACTAATGCGCTGATCTAAATCCTGAACTTGTGTCAATACAGATTTCCCCTGCTTTTGGGTTTTAAACAAGAGTGTATTGATTTGTTTTATTTCTTGAAGAATATCTTGACGCTTCTGCTCTAAAGCAGCGCGTTGGTCTTTTTGTGCAGAAAGACTACCGCTAATCGCTAACAACAATGCAAACAGAATTAATCTGCTGCTGGATTTAAGTTTACTACTTATCAATGCGTATCTCATCCATTCCATTTGGTATACTAAACGGAAAATTTATCGGAACATTGAGGTCAATGTTTCTAAATTCCATTTCGATAGAGGTAACGTCCTGATTTTCAGAAGCTTTAATCACAACTTTTTTTGGGAAAAAATGCCCTTCAACCTCCTGATATTCGGGGTAATATATTCTAAACTGTCTGTTTTTATCAGGTTGATCGATCCCTGCTGATCCTATTTTATAGGTGTCTGGAGTTACCGTAAGAAAATGCAAGAACAACGGCATCTCAGTAACTGGGTTAAGCATGTATTCTTGGTTCTTCACTGTAGACTTATACTCGGTCTGAGTAAGCGAAAACATAGATTGCCCTAACAAAATATTTTGTGCTTTATCGAAGTCGATATCAGTTCCTAACCAATCACTTATCAATGCGAAATCGCCATCAAAGTAGGTGTTGCCTATTCGTTCGTAATACTGTACTCGATCTGGAGTGATTAGTACTTTAGATAATGTTATTCCTATTAACGAAGCCTTAATCCAAATGGTTTTGTCCTTTTCCATTCGAAGGCTAATGGTAATATTTTGTGAAGTTTTTTTGTCCTGGTAATCTACATTTACTCTGGCCGCTAAGGTGTTAAAGTCTGGATCCTGTTCATTATGAGAATTAATCAGTTGCGTTACCTTTTTCGAATTAGTGGCCGCCTCAGATCCAGTCACAACTTTTTTGGTTCCGCAAGAGCTACTTACAAATAGTAGTATAACCACCAACATAGGCATTCTGGCAAACGATATTTTAAGTTTTTGTTAGATTATTGCATCCCCAAATCTCGTGCCTTTTTTGCAAATTCGGCAGCTTTTTTAGGGTTATTTATTCTCTGGTAAGCTTTACTAAGTTGCTCGTAAAAATCTTTTTCCATCTGAGTATCATCTATAACATAGTCGATCCCTTCTTCTAGAATGTCAATAGCTTCTTGCGATTCGCTTAGCCCGTTTAACGCGACTGCTCGAAGCAAATACAGCAAAGCTTGTGACGGAAATACATCCAAACCCTGTTGGCTCAAAATTTCGGCCTCGTTAAACTTTTGCAAATCTATTTGTAGTAACAATGCGTTTTTAAGCAAATCGAAATTATCGGGACTCTCATTGGCGCCCATTGCATAAAAAGTAAGCGCCTTATCTTTTCGATTCTTATTTACAAAAAAGTCGCCTAATTGCTTATATACTGCCGTACTACCTCTTTCGGCTGCGAAAGAAGAAACCATCTCGACAAAAGTAGCTTCGTAAGCAGGATTCTCTGTAGAAAATCGCATAAAATCTGCCAATACCTTTGTTTTACTATCTACATCTATCACATCAGAAGAGAACACAATCTTCATAGATGCTATTGCGTTATCCTGCTGATTTTTGTCTAGATAAAATTTATACAAAGCCAAATGTACCAATTCCGAATCTGGGACATTGCGCAGCAGTTGTTGTGCTGTGTTGTAGGCTTTTTGTTCCTGGCCAGCTTCGCTATACATAAATATTAAATTCAAATATTGCTTTTCGTCTCCCGGATTAGAGGCTATAAGTCCTTCTAGGCGTAAAATTTCGCCAGAAGAATCTCCAGTTTTTTTAAATATTTGCTTTCGCAGATTGTCGCGATACGTAGAACTTCCAAGGCCCTTGTCTAATTGGTCTAAAATTGCAAGGGCTTCGTCAAACTGCTCAGTACGCACATATAAATTTGCCAAGTCTTCTTTGTAGTCTTGGTCAAAAACCATTAGTTTTTTTACGACCTCAATCGCTTTATCGTATTCTCGTGTCTGGTAGTACACATCGTAAAGTCCTATGATTATTTCTTTCCTATTTTGAGCGAGCACAAGTGCTTTGTTAAACTGCTCCTCGGCCAGGGCATACTTTTTTAGTGCAAAATAGTTCTTGCCCATTTCGTAATAAACGACTGCTTCTTGGTCAGGATTTCCCTTTGCTGCTCTCTCAGCATTGGCGAGAGATTCTAGTGCTTTTTCGTAGTTGAGAATAGCCTTTTGTTTTAAGGCCTCGAAGAAATTTTCTTGAAAAGCATCGGTCACATCGCCTAAGTCGTCTTCTATAACAGGTAGATCTTGAGCAAAGAGTTGAGCCTGCATCAAAAATAAAAATGCAAGCACCAAACTGTATTTTATTCGCCTTGAGATATTCATCACTTTGTCTTACTCCATCACTGTATAGTCTCCTAAACTAACCTTGGTAAATTTGCCATCATAACGAACATTGTTCCCTATCATAGCCTCTTCTAAAATAGCATTTTTAATAGCGCTATTGGTTTGTATTATACTATTTTTAACGTTCGAATCGCTTACATTAGTATTTTCTCCTATGCTAACGTGTGGTCCAATTGTTGAGTTTTTTATCACAACACCTGGCCCAATAAAACAAGGTTCTATTACCTGAGAGTTTACTAGTTGTACCGAGTCATCCTGAAGTTTTTCGCCTTCGGCTAGCAAAAAGTTAAGCATAGTAGCATTGGTCTTAATGGTAATTTCTTTGTTGCCGCAATCCATCCATTCGCTTACTGTGCCCGTTTTAAAGACTTTACCTTTTGCCATCATCCGTTTGATTCCGTCGTTAATTTGATACTCCCCGCCATGAATAATTTGATTGTCTAAAACATACTGCAATTCGTCGCGCAATTGTGATACTTCTTTAAAATAATATATCCCGATTACCGCCTGATCGCTTATAAACTCTGTTGGTTTTTCGACCAATTCTATTATCTCATCATCTTGGTTAAGTTTAACCACCCCATAGGCCTCGGGATTTGCTACTCTTTTGGTCCATATCACACTATCTGCCGTTTGATCCAATTCGAAACTGGCTCTTATTAGTGTATCTGCATATGCAATTACAGCTGGCCCTGTTAAACTAGGCTCAGCGCTCAAAATAGCGTGTCCTGTGCCCAAAGGTTTGTCTTGGCGATAAATTGAGCCCTTGGCGCCTAATGATTCGGCTAAGGTAATTAAACTTGCTTCTATGTCTTTGCCAAAAAAAGCGGGGTCGCCTATAACAAAAGCAATCTCTTCGATAGGATGCTTAATCACATTTGCGATATCACGTATCAAACGATGTACTATTGGCATGCCGGCTACAGGCACAAGTGGTTTAGGAACGGTTAATGTGTGAGGTCTAAGACGCGATCCGCGGCCTGCCATTGGGACAATTATTTTCATATTCGCTCCCCGCGAAAGCGGGTATCTGTTTAGATTATACAATGCCCGCCTAGGCGGGTGTCTTTTTAATAATTAGGCTCTATTGTTTCTGATATGCTGAAACTCTGAACCTTAGTTACTTATTTCGTGATATTCCTGCCTGCACAGAAATTTAACTTACAATCAACATACTATAGATGATTTAAACTGGTGAACTAAATTGTTTAAATCACAAGATTCCTGCCTGCGCAGGAATTAGTTATTTTACTCCTGTGCTTCCAAATCCACCTTCACCTCTTGCTGTTTCAGAAAGTTCTTCTGCTTGCAACCATTCGGCGCGTTCGTGCTTAGCAATGACCATTTGAGCAATGCGTTCGCCGTCTTGTACAATAAATTCTTCATTAGAGAGATTTACCAAAATAACCCCTATTTCGCCACGATAATCGGCGTCAATAGTACCCGGAGCATTAAGTACTGTTATTCCTTTTTTTGCGGCCAAACCACTTCTTGGTCTAACTTGTGCTTCTGTACCTATGGGAAGTTCTAAAAACAACCCCGTTGGTACAACGGCCCTTTCTAAAGGTTTGAGAATGATAGCAGATTCAATATTGGCTCTTAAATCCATACCTGCAGAGGCCAAAGTTTCGTAAGAAGGAAGCTCGTGCTTAGATTTATTAATGAGTCTAATGGTCATTTAAATGCAATTAGTTGTGGATAAAATTTCTAATATTTTGTACCGTCGCTTGTGCTGGGGTAATTGAGTTGTTCTTTCTGAGCTACCCCTTTCACTAAAGTAACATACGTTTTACCTTTATGTTGATACTGCAAAACAGCTTGTTCGCGTGTTAACTCGTAACCGTGCTTACTCCCCATATCAGGAACAGGATTGCCATATTCGTCTGTAGCCTCGCCACTCATCACCATATCTTGCTTTGCGGCATAAGTTATACGGCCAACATACAAATTTGCGGTTTGAGGGTTTGTCTCAAGTACTACTTTATGGGTTAAATAGAATACAGAATCGAGTTGTACTCCAGGCTCCAAATTCTGAATATCGAAAACCACATTAATCCCCGAACCACCTTCCT
>QIIH01000066.1 GCA_003229235.1 Flavobacteriales bacterium
TTCCAAAGACCGTTATTGCCTCACTTAAAGACCCAATAATTAATTGTAACGAATTGGCCAAATTAAGTTTAATGTCTGGAGCTCAATTTGCTGTAATTCCCGGTGGGCATATGAGCCTTTTTGAACAACCCATACTTGTAGGCAAACTATTACATTACTATTTTGATTAATGTATTTTGTCGATTTTATTTACCTTTAATCGTTGTTTGATTAAATTTTTGTATATATTCGTGCATCAAATGTTAAATAACAAACCAAATAAATAACGGTATGCAACAATCTTCCCCAAAATCTGCGTCCCTTCGTGCTTTTAAATGTCGCCTGATGGGACATAATTTTAAAGTCACCCAGAAGGTTACAAATTATGTTAACGAATATAAGTGCACCTGCTGTAAAAAGGAGGTTTCAGATAATTCGACTGGCGGATTAGATACATTAACCAATAGAACGCGAGAGATAAATCAATCTTTGCGCGATTTATTTACAAGAAGAAGACAACATCGTCTATCTAACTATTAATAGTTTAACCCCACAAAGATGATCAAACAACTACTTTGTAAAGTTTCAGGACACAAGCTAGAACTTACGCATCAAGATAGCTTGCACATTAAAGAGTTTACTTGTCAATGTTGTAAGAAAGAGTTTACCGAAGACGGCTATGGGAAGCTAGTTGGTTTAAACAAATTTTGGCGTGACAACCACAGTAAATTTAGAGAGTATCTACAAGAACAATATTCTTAAATACTACTCCTATTTTAAAGAATTCCAGCCACGAGCAACTATAGGTATTTTTGTATTTGCTCTGGTAATTAAGTGCACACCTTCGCTTGCCTTAGTCATATGACCAATCACTGTTAAATTAGGGTTCCCTTTAATTTTTGGGAAATCTTCTGACTTTATAGTAAAAAGCAGCTCATAATCTTCGCCACCATTTAATGCCATGGTTGTGCTATCTACTTCAAATTCTTCGCAAACGTTAATAAATTGAGGATCCATTGGGATTTTATCTTCGTACACATTACACCCAATATCTGAAGCTTTCGTTAAGTGAATTACTTCAGAAGACAAGCCATCGCTAATATCTATCATCGAGGTAGGTTTAACATCCAGTGCTTCTAACAACTCCGTGATATCCTTGCGCGCTTCTGGTTTTAATTGGCGTTCTATCAAATAGGTATAGGCTTCCAAATCTGGTTGCGAGTTTGGGTTAACCTTAAAAACTTGCTTTTCGCGTTCTAAAACTTGCATCCCCATATGAGCCGCACCAAGGTCTCCGCTAACGACTAATAAATCGGTATCTGAAGCACCATCACGATACACAATTTGGTCTTCGTTTGCTACACCTACTGCCGTAATCGAAATTATCAAGCCTGTTACAGAACTCGAGGTATCGCCGCCTACCAAATCAACATTATAAACCTTACAGGCCGTTTGAATACCAGCGTAAAGCTCTTCTAAAGCCTCTAACGAAAAGCGATTAGACACAGCAATCGACACCGTTATTTGAGTCGCTTTAGCATTCATCGCATATACGTCAGACAAATTAACCACCACAGCCTTGTACCCTAAATGCTTTAGGGGCATATAGGCCAGATCAAAATGAACCCCTTCTATTAGTAAATCGGTAGTGAGTACTTGTGCCTGCTCAGATTTAATCACGGCAGCATCGTCGCCCACTCCTTTTAGTGTAGATTCCTGTGAAACAGTGAAGTGTTTGGTTAAATGTTCAATGAGTCCGAACTCTCCTAAACTAGAGAGCGGTGTTCTGTTCTCATCCTTGTTTTTTAACATTAATATGGGGGTATATGTGTTGATTATCTCTAATTTGCAAAGGTAATGCATCTTAATAGAGTTTACTAATGAAACATCTTTTCAAGCTAGTCATATCATTAGCACTGGTACTGTCTTGTACAAGTGACGATAATATCCAACCTATTGAAAATCAGGCGCAGGACGAGATCCCCGACGGCGAAGACCCGCTTTTTACAGGTTTTACTCCTTGTGAAAGTGGTTTGGCAGGCGATTTTCCATGCCAGGATATCGACTTACAATCCTTTATGCCCTTGAGCACTTTAGACGCTTTACGCGGAAATGATTCTTGGGGATGGGCAGACCCAGCCACAGGTAATGAGTATGCACTTATGGGATTAGACAACGGAACTGCTTTTGTAGATATAACCAATCCAAACCACCCAGTATATTTAGGCAAATTACCGGCACATTCGGCTCCGAGTAATTGGCGCGACATTAAAACTTCTGGGAGCTACGCCTATATTGTTAGTGAAGCTTCCGGTCATGGGATGCAAGTATTCGATTTAACCAGATTACGGTCTGTAACGAGCCCACCTCAAACATTTACAGAAGATGCTCATCTCGACGGATTTGGCAGCGCCCATAATATTGTGATAAATCCAAATAGTGATTACGCTTATGTTGTAGGCGCCGATAATTTTGAAGGAGGCCCTATTTTTGTCAACATTCAAGACCCATTAAACCCTGTAATCGAAGGCGGATACTCTGCTGGAAATTATTCTCACGACGCCCAAGTTGTTACTTATGCTGGGCCAGATAAGGATCATACAGGAAAGGAAATTTTTATTGGGAGTAACGAAAACGAACTCGTTATTGCCGATATTACAGACAAAGCTGCTCCAGTAACCTTAGCAACTGTTAATTATTCAAATATTGGTTATACACATCAAGGTTGGTTTACAGAAGATCAGCGTTACTTTATTGTAGGAGACGAGTTAGACGAATTAGAAGTAGGTTTCAAAACCCGCACACTTATTTTTGACTTCGAAGATTTAGACAATCCTAGTTTTATGACCTCTTACTTTGGACCCACTTTTGCCATCGATCACAATGGCTATGTGAAAGAAGAGTTATATTATTTGGCCAACTACACTGCGGGTATTCGCATAATTGATATAAGCGGAATCGACAGCGGAAGCTTGTCTGAATCTGCTTTTTTTGACACTTTTCCAGATCATGATGATGCTAATTTTCATGGGGTCTGGAGTGTATATCCGTTTTTGCCTAGCGGAAATATTATAGTTTCCGACATTAATTTGGGCCTTTTTGTGGTTAAACCTAGGTAGGGTTAAGATTGCCCAAATTGTTTTATTTTTATCTACTATTAACTACTATGAAAAAGAGTTTTATATTTTTGATGCTCGTTCCATTTTTTGCTCTGTCTCAAACACCTTGTGTAGGCGGGATGGCTGGCTCTTTCCCTTGTAATGGCTACGATCTTATGGACCAACTAAACCTGACAGACTTAACAACAGGTATGGGCAACGATTCTTGGGGCTGGACAGACCCAGTGACCGGGGTCGAATATGCAATAATGGGCACAAGAAGCGCCACCGTATTTATTGATATTAGCGACCCAACGGCTGTAGTTATTGTTGGAAAACTACCAACACATTCTGGCAATAGTACTTGGAGAGATATGAAGACTTTTAACGACCATGTTTTTGTGGTAAGTGAAGCAGAAGACCACGGAATGCAGGTTTTTGATCTAACGAGGTTACGGGATGTGACATCCCCTCCAGAAACCTT
>QIIH01000063.1 GCA_003229235.1 Flavobacteriales bacterium
TTTTTTCTGAACTTTCTCTTCGTTATTTCCGTTGGTCATAATTACAACTTCTATAACTATACGGTTCTCACCCCAGCTAACGATATCGATGTTTCCATATGCGTTATCTACTTCAAGTGTGGCATCAGAATTTACTGTGTACTCCTTGTTAATAGTTTTTTCTTTCGTGTATTTGCCTTTAAACTTGTCGCTGTTGGCAAAACCAACCACCGGTAAACGAGTACCGTTTGTTTAAATAGTGTAGTTACTTGTTTCATCTTCTTGGTTTTGATTAATTATTTCTATTTGCTCGATGGTTACTATCATTTGTTCCAGTAAGTTAATTCTACTCTGTAGATTCGCAATTAAAGCATAAACAACTCGCTTGTCATTACCGCTTTTTGCCAAATCCTGTGTGAGGGAATTGTATTCTGTTTCTAAAGTGTCAAGTTGTGTGAGGGTGTCGTCTACCAGTTCTTTAGATGCTTCTGAATCAAAACTTTTTAGTTTAGTGATTTGTTCGGTTATGGCAAGGGTAAAGAACTCTTGCGTATTAGCCATTTCTGGCGAAACATCTGCCAAACCTGCATCTTGTGTAGATTGAGAATTAAAAACTCCATTTACCACAAGCGCTATCAATGCCACAGCTGCTATAGCTATAAGAGGCTTGATTACCCTATTGAGACTCCAAGTATGCTTTTGCGCAGACTGATTGTTTAATCGCTCCATAAAGCGAGCCTGATGACCCTCTGGAGATTGGGCCAGATCAAATTTGCCTTGATTACGCTTAAACAGTTCTTCTATTAGATCTTGGTTCATTATTTTAATTTGTTTCTTAAACTTTCTTTTGCTCTGGAAATTAATGTGCGACAGTTCGCATAGCTTATTTCCATAATATCACAAATCTCTTCGTGATCATAGCCTTCTATTAAATACAAGCTTAAAACTTGTTTGTAGTTGTCTTTTAAAGTGTCCATTTGCAGCATCACTTGTGATGCTTTTATCGAGCTATAATCGGTCTCTGTCATTGAGTGCAAATCTTCTTCTTCTACATGTGCTACCGAATCTAATGGTACGTCTGTAAAACGCTGTTGCTTTTTATAGATT
The DNA here is from genome assembly GCA_003229235.1 of Flavobacteriales bacterium. GTDB lineage: Bacteria > Bacteroidota > Bacteroidia > Flavobacteriales > Flavobacteriaceae > Gilvibacter. The sequence continues at coordinate 1,087 of QIIH01000063.1, forward strand.
CCAATACCATTGTTAACTACAATTCGCTTGAGCCACGATCCGAAACTTGCGTCTCCTTTAAAACTATCCAACTTGTCAAAGGCCTTAATAAACGATTCTTGCATCACGTCTTCTGCCTCAAAAGGGTCCTTTACTATTCGTAAAGCCGTATTATACATCGCCTTTTGGTAGCGATTATATATTTCCAGTTGGGCTAACTGGTTTCCTTGTTTGCATAGTCCAAGCAAGGAATCGGTATGTTGGCTGGTTAGTGACAAAAAATCAATTCATTTAGTATAGAGATACAGTCTGGTTTAAAATGTTACAGTTTGATTAATAATTTTTTAAGTAATGGCATAACAATTGAATATAGAGAGTGGTAAACCAATGGATAATCGCCCAAAACTGGCGTTATCTCTTGGTTTTTAAAAATACAAAATTCAAACCGTTCATAAATGTACCCCATAAATGGTGACATTTTGACCTAAAATATATATATGTCTAATTCAAAAATTATCCGTTTAGACAGTTTGTCATTACATGATTTATCAGAAGATGCCGATTTAATTCCTCTGATGACCCCCGAAGACGAAGAGGCTATTAATAATGAAGCTTTGCCTGAGACATTGCCATTGTTGCCTTTGCGTAACACTGTGTTGTTTCCTGGAGTCGTGATTCCTATCACTGCAGGTAGAGATACCTCGATTAAGCTAATTAATGAAGCCAATAAGGGAACGAAGGTAATTGGAGTTGTTTCTCAAAAAGACGAAACTATAGAAGACCCTCAGCTCGAAGACATCAACACATTGGGAACTGTAGCAAGAATCTTACGAGTTCTAAAAATGCCTGACGGAAACACAACAGTTATTATTCAAGGTAAAAAACGCTTCGAGGTAGAAAAGCTTATTCAGCAGAAACCTTTTTTGACGGCTTCCGTTAAAGCTGTTGAAGAAACACGCCCAGCGAAAAAGAACAAAGAGTTTAAGGCCATTATCGATTCAATTAAAGAATTGGCCCTTGATATTATTAAAAATAGCCCAAACATACCCAGTGAGGCTTCCTTTGCAATTCGCAATATCGAGAGCAGTTCATTTCTAATCAACTTTGTATCTTCTAATTTAAATATCTCTGTGGCAGATAAGCAGAGTTTACTAGAGATTAATAGTCTTAAGGAACGTGCTATTGAGACGCTTAAGTTTATGAATGTTGAAATGCAACGTCTTTCTCTTAAAAACGATATTCAGTCTAAGGTTCACAACGATTTAAACCAGCAGCAGAGAGAATATTTTTTACAACAACAAATTAAAACCATTCAAGAAGAGTTGGGTGGAACTTCGTACGAAGAAGAGCTAGAAGAAATGCAAGAGCGTTCTTTGTTAAAGCTTTGGAGCGAAGATGTTAAAAAACATTTTGACAAAGAGCTTTCTAAACTACAGCGTATGAACCCGCAAGTAGCGGAGTACTCTATTCAGCGTAACTATTTAGACTTGTTTTTAGACCTGCCATGGAATGAGTTCTCAAAAGATCAGTTCGATTTAAAAAGAGCAAAGAAAATCTTAGATAGAGATCATTATGGCTTAGATGATGTAAAAAAACGTATCATCGAATATTTGGCAGTTTTAAAACTGCGCAACGATATGAAATCGCCAATACTCTGCTTATATGGCCCTCCAGGAGTTGGTAAAACTTCACTAGGAAAGTCTATTGCCGAAGCGCTAGGGCGCGAATATGTGAGAGTTTCCTTAGGTGGTCTACGCGACGAGGCAGAGATACGTGGGCATCGAAAAACATATATTGGTGCTATGCCAGGGCGTATTTTACAGAGTGTTAAAAAGGCAGGGACAAGCAATCCAGTTTTTGTATTAGACGAAATTGATAAGTTATCGGCTGGGCATCAAGGAGATCCTTCTTCGGCATTATTAGAAGTATTAGATCCTGAGCAAAACTCAGCCTTTTATGACAATTTTCTTGAGATGGGTTACGACTTGTCTAAAGTGATGTTTGTGGCAACGGCTAACAGTCTAGGACCAATTCAGCCAGCATTGAGAGACCGAATGGAAATCATCGAGGTTTCTGGTTACACTATCGAAGAAAAGGTAGAAATTGCCAAAGATCATTTGCTTCCGAAGCAATTAAAAGAACACGGGCTTACTGCTAAGCATTTAAAAATAGCAAAACCACAACTCACTAAAATAGTAGAAGGGTATACCAGAGAATCTGGAGTACGTGGTTTAGAGAAGCAAATTGCTAAAATGGTACGCCATGCGGCGATGAATATTGCCATGGAAAATAAATATAACCTCAAGGCGACTACAAAGGATGTGTTAGACGTTTTAGGTATTCCACGCATGGAACGTGATAAATATGAGAACAATAATGTAGCTGGGGTAGTAACTGGTTTAGCTTGGACTCGAGTAGGAGGCGATATTCTTTTTATTGAGTCTACCTTATCAAAAGGAAAAGGTAATCTTAGTATTACCGGAAACCTCGGAAAAGTAATGAAGGAGTCGGCAACCATCGCCATGGAATATATTAAATCGAATTCTAGTCTTTTTGGGATCGATCCAGACATCTTTGATCAATACAATGTGCATATACACGTCCCAGAAGG
>QIIH01000055.1 GCA_003229235.1 Flavobacteriales bacterium
AAATTTATTGTAAAAATAGCGAGGTAAAACAAATCTGGGATAAGGTATTTGAAGCCGGAAGCGATTACGGTATTAAACCAATTGGGCTAGCTGCGAGAGATACATTACGTCTCGAAATGGGCTATTGTTTATATGGTAATGACATTACCGACGAGACCTCTCCTATTGCCGCAGGATTAGGTTGGATCACAAAATTCACAAAAGATTTTATTAATTGTGAAGCCCTAAAAAAAGAAAAAGAGCATAAACCAGAAAGCAAATTGGTTGCCTTTGAGTTAAACGAAAGAGGCATTCCAAGGCAGGGTTACGATATTGTAGACTCTCAGGGCAGCACTATTGGCCAAGTAACCAGTGGGACCATGTCGCCAAGCCTAGGCAAAGGGATTGGTATGGGGTATGTCCCAAAGGTGTTTTCTGCTGTAGGGAGTCAAATATTAATTCAAATTAGAAAAAACGCTGTGCCAGCCACGGTTATAAAACTTCCATTTTATAAAGGCTAACTGTGAATAAGATTTTGATTTTGGGCGCCAGTGGATTTATTGGTAACGCCTTATATAAAGAGCTCTACCCCTATTTTGACGTTTACGGAACTTATTTTTCTAGTACACCGTCGTTGGAGCAAAATCAGATAATGCATTCTTATAATATTACGAAAGATTCTTTAACAACTGTTTTACAAAAAGTAACCCCAAACCATGTAATTGTTTCTCTTAGAGGTCATTTTCCGGAGCAGTTAAGAGCTTTGAGTGAATTGTGCACGTATGCTCAAAAACACAATACAAGGGTTTACTTTTTGTCTAGTGTTAATGTTTTTGATGGAAAAACAGAATATGCCTCCCACGAGACAGATTTGCCTTTAGCAAAGAGTCTTTATGGGAAATTTAAAATAGCTGCAGAAAAATTACTGAGTTCACGATTGCCCAACCAGCAATTTGCAATAATCAGACTGCCAATAGTCCTTGGCGTGAATGCTCCTAGGATTCGACAACTTAAAGAAGCGACAAAATCACAAGCATCTTTTGAAGTTTACCCCAATCTAATTATTAGTTGCACCACAGAAGATCGCATCGGCAGACAACTTCATTATATAGTGAATCATGAGTTATCTGGCGTGTTTCATTTGTGTAGCACGGATGTGATCCACCACAGCGATTTGTTTGGTGAAATCGCTCAAAAGTTGGAACTCGAACAAGTCGTGTTTAAAAACATTTACGAAAGTAATTCTAATCAATATATGGCAATTTTATCCACTAAAAAATTATTGCCCAAACAGTTCGATGTGACCATTCAGCAGATAGTTCAAGAAGTTACCCTTAAGGAAGAAATCGTAACTTTAAAAGAAAAATTAAAGAGATGAAACCATTAACAATAGCAGAAATAAAATCCAAATTGCCCGAACTTACTAGCTGGTTATATACAGATGGTTTTTTATGTAAAGAGATTAAAACAAGTGACTTTAAAGCTGCCTTTACATTAATGACCCGTATCGCTTTCGAGGCAGAACTGCTTAATCATCACCCTACTTGGGAAAACACATACAACAAAATCCAGATCAAGTTAATTACACATGATTGCAATGGTGTGAGTGAAAAAGACTTTGCCTTGGCAAAGATAATAGACCGTATAACTAGTAACACTTTATAGAACCAATCAAAATTTTATTTTTGTAGCAAATTAAAAGTATATGGGAAGAGCCTTCGAATTTAGAAAAGCAAGAAAAATGAAGCGTTGGTCTGCTATGTCCAAGGCATTTACTCGTATTGGCAAAGATATTGTAATGGCCGTGAAAGAAGGCGGGCCAGACCCAGACAGCAATTCTAAATTAAGAGCAGTTATACAGAATGGAAAGTCTGTAAATATGCCAAAAGATAACATTGAGCGAGCAATTAAGCGAGCTTCTGACAAAAATCTTGGCGATTTTAAAGAAGTGCTTTTCGAAGGGTATGCCGCCCATGGTATTGCGATTTTGGTAGAAACTGCAACCGACAACAATACGCGCACCGTTGCAAACATTCGTTCGTATTTTAATAAATGTGACGGTAATTTAGGCACATCGGGTTCTGTGATATTTATGTTCGACCATACCTGTAATTTTAGAATTAATCCGGAGGGAATCGATCTTGAAGACTTAGAGTTAGAATTTATCGATTATGGGGTCGAAGAAGTGTTCGAGGATGAGGATGGGATATTGATTTACGCACCTTTTGAAAGTTTTGGTTCTATTCAGTCTGCTTTAGAAGAAAAAGGAACAGAAATATTATCGTCTGGGTTTGAGAGAATTCCGCAGGTTTCTAAAAAAATAAATGAGGCCCAAGCCGCAGATGTCGAAAAACTTTTAGAGAAAATCGAAGAAGACGACGACGTTCAAAATGTTTATCACAATATGACCGAAATTAACTAACAAGTGTTATCCAGCATATACACAGGAATAAACACAAAATCACTTTGTTAATTTAAGATGCTAACTCGCTAATTCTCAGAGAGGTCTTTAATTTTCCCAATGTTTTTTGTAACTTCGTTTCCAGGTTAACACGCTTTATGAAAATAATTAACACTTTACTCTTAGCGGCAGTGATTTTTACAGGCTGTCAAAAGGAAGAGTTCATAGAAGAACGTGAGCAGCAACAAAACGGAGATGTGGTTGTAAGTGCTAATGCGACAGAAGAAGAAATCTTCGAAGAAATATCGAGTCAAAACCCTCGTCCTAGTCTGGACTATAGTACACAAGGAATTTATCACGGTATATTTGGCACGTACGATCTTAGTGCACATGGCGAAATAGTTGTCAACGTTGGCAACAACGGCGAATATGCTGCGGCGCTGCATTTAGTGTCGGGTGAAAGATTAGTTTTTGACGCGATAAATAGGCAAATAAGTGCTTTAATGTTTGTTGGAAGCAGAGGATCATTTACGCTCGATGCATCGGATATTGAAAACCCAGTCGTTACTCAAGTCCAGTTTAGAGATACAGAAGGATATATTGTTATTTATAAAGAGAAAAGCTCTAGGCGTATTAGCATTGCCCTGGGTAGTTACATCGATATAGACGACGCGACTTTTACAGGTAATTGGGATTTGGTTTCTTTCGGGATTCCAGAATTTAATTTCCCTGGTGCTGTAAGAGTTGAAGAAGTTATATTGTCTAAAGGAATGTCACTTTATCAGGATAATTCATTGAGTACTTCAGAGCCATTTGACGGCTGCTTCGGACTAACCGTAAATGGCCCCTACATGGCAAAATTATCACGATCTTTGAGAATCTTAGAAGGAAAACAACAAGTTTCGTATTTTGATGGTTCTCCTTTTAAATGGAACCTATCTGTTACTCAGGACAACTCTAATTTTAAATACCTAACAACACGCTGCGAACCAACCAATACGGCCGGTACTTGGTCTTGGAAAGGTAAAGACGGGTTTATTGTAATCGAGGCTTTGCGTTATAATTAAATTCGAAACGGGTTTTTTTATTACGTATATTCTGGCTTCTTCCCTACTACTCCTTTATAAAATAAACGCAATACCAAGATGTCTGCATCTATATCTCCTGT
>QIIH01000443.1 GCA_003229235.1 Flavobacteriales bacterium
GGAAATACAAGAACTCTGCTAGACCCATTTTTATCATAATCATATCCATGTCTGCTATGCGTTCCTTGTCCCAATTAGGCGTTTTCTCGACTACATCTTTTGTGAGTTCCTCGTCTTTTAAGATTACTTTTTTAAATAACTTCTTTCCGAAGTCAAGATCGTCTTCATTTTTATAAAGTTCTGGGACAATTTGAGAATCTGCTGTAGTGGGCGAAATTTTACGCAACATCTTAACCATTCCTGTGTTTACCAAAGGGAAATCGTCTAACCAAGTAAGCCGCTTGTCTTCTAGATAATCGTACAATTTGTCATTTGGTGCAATAATTTTTTTGAACATCTCTGCAGCAAACTGCCTATGATCTTCAATCTTTTTATTAGGAGCGGCTAAATAATTTTGATAAAGATCTGACTGAATCAGTTCTTTATATAACAAGCTAACGTACTCGTTGTCGTGATCCCAAACATTTAATTTTTGCTTTTTCACCAATTCCACTAGGAATCTGTTTTTAGAAATCTTTGTAAAAATTGGACTATCAATAAACGAGGTGTCGGGGTTTAAATCTTCTTGAGAAGCCAGATGCATATGTTTGCGCTTCTCGAGTTGAACTTTCGCATGCTTGTGAATAGCAGCTAACAGCGCTAAAAGTAGTAAATGTAAATCTCGGGTTTGCTCTATACTATACACCAAAAAATTTTCTTGTTTGACCAAATCGCCATAATCGGTTTTATTAAAAGCATAGATGTTTTGTAAAACCTTGATACGAATGTGTCTTCTGGTAAGCATAGTATAAAAGAACTTAAAATTAACTCAAGTTTCTGAGAAACCTCAAAAGTAGCAAAAATTAAAAAAAGGCAACACTATTGTTCCCTTTTTCTGAGTTCGATTCTTGCCTTGGCAATATCAAAAGCCGCTTGATGTGATGTAATCTGCTGGACTTCTGCCTTGGTTAAAATCTCTAATGTTGTGTTGTAAATATTTTCGGTTTTACGCATTATCTCGGTTTTACCGTAGTTTTCTAACTCGGCGTAAACGTTTATAATTCCTCCAGCATTTATCAAAAAGTCCGGAGCATACACTATCCCTCTTTCTCTTAACAATTCGCCGTGTTTTGCTTCACTTGCTAATTGATTGTTTGCAGCTCCCGCAACTACCTTGGCTTGTAATTGATTGATGGTTTGATCGTTAATGGTCGCACCCAATGCGCATGGTGCATATATGTCCATGGCTTCACCATAAATATTATCTCCACGATAGATTTTTGCTCCATATCTCTGGCTTACCATTTGCAAGCGTTCTTCGCAAATATCAGAAATATAGACATTGGCTCCTTCGTCACATAAATGCTCAACTAATGCCTCTCCAACATTACCGATTCCCTGAACGTATACTACTCTACCGTCTAAATCGTTTGAACCAAACTGGTGATAGGCAGCTGCCTTCATCCCCATAAAAACGCCATACGCTGTTATAGGCGAAGGGTTTCCTGCACCGCCCTTATCTTCTGATATTCCTGTAACATACGGAGTAACAGTACGGACCAAATCCATGTCTTCTGTTTTCATCCCGACATCTTCTGCCGTAATGTATCTACCTCCTAACGAATGTACAAATTCACCAAAACGCAACATGAGTTCTGGAGTCTTTTGTGTTTTTGCATCTCCAATAATAACAGCCTTACCACCTCCTAGATTTAATCCGGTAATAGCAGACTTGTATGTCATACCACGAGAGAGCCTCAGAACGTCGTTTACTGCATCTGCTTCGCTCTTATATTGCCACATTCTCGTGCCACCCAAAGCGGGTCCCAAAACAGTATTATGAATTCCAATTATTGCCTTTAAACCTGTATCTTTGTCGTTGCAAAAAACGATTTGTTCGTGATTGTCAAAAGAAAGTTGACCAAAAACAGGGTCTGCATTTTTTATTGCTTCTAAAGGGAAAGCTTGAGCCATTGCATCTAATTTATTTAGGATTCCATAAAAAGGACGTGCAAAAATAACTGTAAATTGAATTATCCGCAAAGAAATCCCGTTAAAACAGAAAATAAGTTATTAACCGACCAACGGTAATGAAAGAACTCAAATACCTAAATAAATACTTTCTAAAATACAGAGGTCGTTTGGTTCTAGGTTTAGTTATCACGGTTTTAGCAAAGATTTTTGCACTGTTTATCCCAATATTTATCGGGAATATAGTCGAAACAGTTCGTAAATATTTTGACAACGAAATTGTAGATCGGGCCGTTGTAAATAGCGAACTCACATTTAACATTTTAGTAATTCTTGGTGCAGCTACCGTATCTGGCTTTTTTACTTTCTTGATGCGTCAAACCCTGATTGTAATCTCACGCTATATAGAATTCGATCTAAAAAACGAAGTATATCAACAATATCAGCGTTTATCTTTAGCGTTTTATAAGCAAAATCGCACAGGAGATTTAATGAGTCGCATTAGCGAAGATGTGTCCAAAGTGCGAATGTACGTGGGCCCAGCACTAATGTATAGTGCCTCTACCCTAACGACCTTTGTTGTTACAATCAGTTATATGATGTATACAGCGCCAACCCTAACCTTATATGCTATAGCCCCACTCCCGATTTTATCGGTTGCTATTTATAAGTTGAGCAGAGCAATACATAAACGCAGTACAATTGTGCAAGTTTACTTAGCCAAACTCACAACATTAACACAAGAATCTTTTAGTGGAATATCTGTAATAAAAGCATACGGCATGGAGCCACAAACTTTTGAAAGTTTCTACGAGCTGGCAGAAGGCAGCAAAGACAAAAATATTGAACTTGTTAAAGTACAAGCCTTGTTTTTTCCATTGATGATTTTATTGATTGGTTTAAGTAATACGTTAGTTATTTACGTTGGAGGCAAACAGTATATCGATGGCCTTATCGACTTTGGTACGATCGTTGAGTTTTTGGTGTATGTAAATATGCTAACATGGCCAGTTGCGATAGTGGGTTGGGTTACTTCGATGATTCAGCAGGCGGCAGCTTCTCAAAAGCGAATCAATCAATTTTTAAAAGAAGAACCGGCTATTACCAATCGCAACGACGAACCTACGATCATCGATGGACAGATCGATTTTAATAAAGTAACTTTCACATATCCAGATACAAATATTACAGCTTTAAAAGAGGTTTCGTTTAGTGTCAAAAAGGGACAAACATTAGCAATTTTAGGCAATACTGGCTCCGGAAAATCGACGATTTTAGAATTATTAGGCAGGTTGTATGATGTGCAAGAGGGAAGTATTTTAATAGACGGGATCCCGATACAACTATGCAACCTTACCGACCTCCGACGCGCCATAGGTTTTGTACCACAAGATGCATTTTTGTTCAGTGACACTATTGCCAACAACATCAAATTTGGTTTGTCCAGTTCTTCTCAGGAGCGTATAGAACAAGCTGCTATTCAAGCTGCTGTTCATACCAACATAATAGAATTTAAAAATGGTTATGACACTATTCTCGGTGAACGTGGCATTACTTTGAGCGGCGGGCAAAAACAAAGAGTCTCTATTGCGC
>QIIH01000446.1 GCA_003229235.1 Flavobacteriales bacterium
AACAACACTAGGTTCTGTTTTAAGAGTGTATGCCAAGGATGGGCGTTGGTATAAAATCTCTAAGAGTAATGAAGAATGGGTTTTCGCCAACTTTGTTAAAGAAGTAAAGCGAGCTACGGTTAATGCCGATGTATTAAACGTTCGTAGTGGCCCAGCTACAAGTTTTAGAATAGTAAGCGCAGTATTAGAAAATCAAGAAGTTTTTATTTACGAAGCGCGTGATAATTGGTCAAAAATTAGCTTAGATGATCAGTGGGTTTCTTCTAGGTTTATTGATACGAAATCATAACAAACATGTATTAACGAGCTGCGCAGCCGCTCTCATCGATAACCGAAAAATGTTGCGTCCGATGTCGCTCGCCGTTTCTTGCATTGGTGAACGATGTTTTGAAAAAACCAAACGTCTAGCAGACGTTTGAGTGAAGCACCCGCGCAGCGGAATAACAAGAACAGCGGAAGCAAATGCGAGCGATTCAGTAAATTTTGAGGGGTTTATATTGGAAGAATAAAAATCGATTAAAAAAGACGCACTTTCTTTTGCTACATTTCTTTATGCGAGTAAAGAAAAGTTGATTTGAAATAAATATGCTCTTTGTGATTATTTCCCTCTGATAGCGCCAGTCTCCTGACTTGTACCTTTTTTCTTTCTATCCTTTTTTGCATTGCCCAAAAAAGGACCAAAAAACTCTAGCCCCTTCTTAGTGTATTTTTGCACTCCATCTTAATATAGGTTAAGAAGTCGCACAAAACCCCTCACAAAATCTGAGGTTGCAAACAAGTTGCAACCATCGAACGATCTTTGTTCGGTTACACACGCTTCGCAGAAGGGGCAACCTTTAGTTTCTTTTAATGAAGTACAAGGCAATTGGTCAAAAATTAGCTTAGATGATCAGTGGGTTTCTTCTAGGTTTATTGATGTGATATAACAGTTTGCTTTTACCCCAACCACCCATCTCTATCTAAGCTCCTATACTGAATGGCTTCGGAGATATGAGCTTCATTAATATTTTTACATCCTTCAAGGTCTGCTATGGTGCGAGACACTTTTAAAATACGATCATAAGCCCTTGCAGACAAATTAAGCCGCTCCATAGCCGATTTTAATAATATGCGACATGCATCATTCATCTCGCAAAATGTTCTGATCTGTCTTACGTCCATCTGAGCATTGTAGTGTATGTGATCTATGGCTTTGAATCGCTGCTGCTGAATTTTTCGTGCTTCGATTACTCTATCTCTAATTACCAAGCTAGACTCGCCTTTGCGCTCATCGCTTAAATGATCAAAACTAACTGGGGTAACCTCGATATGAATATCTATACGATCTAAGAGTGGCCCAGATATCTTTCCCAGATAACGCTGCATCTCTGCCGGAGAAGATATCACTGGCGCATCAGGATCATTAAAATATCCGCTAGGGCTTGGATTCATACTTGCCACCAACATAAAACTACACGGATAAGTAACGGTAAACTTGGCTCTAGCAATGGTCACCTCACGGTCTTCTAAGGGTTGGCGAAGTACTTCTAATACACCTCTTTTAAACTCGGGTAACTCGTCTAAAAAAAGAACACCATTGTGAGAAAGTGAAATTTCGCCAGGTTGAGGATAGGTCCCACCCCCTACTAAGGCAACATCACTAATCGTATGATGCGGACTCCTAAAAGGTCTAGCTGTTAAAATTCCATTTTGATTTTTTGTACGCCCTGCAACGCTGTGAATTTTAGTTGTTTCTAAGGCCTCTTGAAGGCTCATTGGTGGGAGTATAGAGGGCAATCGTTTTGCTAACATTGTTTTCCCAGCTCCTGGAGGACCAATAAGGATAACATTATGTCCGCCAGCGGCAGCAATCTCCATGCATCGTTTAATGCTCTCCTGTCCTTTTACATCGGAAAAGTCGAAATCGGGCGCGTTTTGCTTTTTATAAAAAAGTTCGGTTATATCAACTTTGGTTTGTTCTAGTTGTTGGCCTTTATCAAAGTGATTTATTACTTCTAATATATTTGTCACGCCATATACTGTAACCCCTTGTACAATTGCTGCTTCTGGAGCATTTTGTGCAGGTAGAATAATATATTTAAAACCTTCCTCTTTTGCCTTTATAGCAATTGGCAAAGCGCCTCGAATGGGTTGTAACTCGCCATCCAGCGAAAGCTCACCCATCACTATATACAAGTCACTGCTGTTTTGTTCTTTGATTTGTTCGCTGGCAAGTAAAATTCCCATTGCCAAAGTAAGGTCGTACGAAGCGCCTTCTTTGCGTAAATCGGCTGGAGCCATGTTAAGGGTTATCTTCTTTCCGGGAATTTTAAAGCCGTTGTTTTGCAAGGCGGCGGCGATTCTGTAATTGCTCTCCTTGATGGCACTATCAGGTAATCCTACCAAATGATACCCAATCCCGTTGTCGATGTTTACCTCAACGGTAATTGTGGTTGCTTCTACTCCAAAAACGGCACTCCCATATACTTTTGTAAGCATTTGTTAGTTAAAGTTTGGGAGGAGTACTGGCGTAAAATTAACACTATCCTTTTGCTAACACATAAAACTGGCACAAAATAAGTCCCAATTGATAAATTTAAAGCTCCGTTTGGGGCTTTAAAACTTGTAAAGGACATTCACTGATAAATAAAAACATCAGCGTGACACTTGTACGCGAGAAATCTGTGATGCCTGTAAAGGCGAACCGTATTATTTAAATAAAAAATCCTTAAGTAACTGGGGAGTTAAAAAAGATTATAAATTAAATCTCGTATCTGAAGATTTACATCTCGCAACTTTGTGCCCAGTCTAATATAGTAAGTCCAGAAATTTATTAGGTAGACTGATACTACTGCTAATTAATTAGAATTAGCTGTTTATTCTGAATAGTACCAAACTACATCGCTTCTTTCCAAATTTTAAACAAAAAAACGTCCGCTATGAGCGGACGTTTTCTTACTTAACAGACTAACTTAACTCAAAATACTTTTAACAAGTACCTAGTGTAGTTATTTAATAGACTGCAAAAATGCAAAAGGTTGCGTATGGCTTATATAATTTTATTCAGCAAGGCAGCTGTAGAGCTATCATGAGTTTCAGAAATTTGACCTTTCTTGAAATCTTCTAAAACAGTATCGGCAAGAACTTTCCCCAATTGAACACCCCATTGATCGTAACTAAAAATATTCCAGACTACGCCTTGTACAAAAAGCTTATGCTCATAAAGCGCTATTAGACTACCTAAACTCTCTGGCGTTAGTTTATCTAATAGCAGTGTGTTAGTGGGTCTATTACCCTTAAAAACGTGATAAGGATTACTTATACCCTCTCCTTCTGTACCTTGCATTAAGGCTTGTGTTTGGGCAACAAAATTGGACAACAAGGCTTCTTGATGCGGTTTTGTGTTAAACAGGTCATTTTTAAATGCTATAAAATCTGCAGGTATCAATTTAGTGCCTTGATGTAGTAACTGAAAAAACGCATGTTGGGCATTAGTACCTGTACTACCCCAAACAATTGTTCCTGTTTGATAATCGATTGAATCGCCATTGCGATCTACATATCGCCATTGCGATCTACATTCTTACCGTTGCTTTCCATAATTGCCTGCTGCAAATACGGCACTAGTTTGGTTAAATATTGCGTATATGGTATAACGGCTTCAGACTCACAGTTAAAAAAGTTGTTGTACCATACAGAAATTAACGCCATAAGTACAGGCGCATTTTTATCGAGCTCGGTTTCTTTAAAATGTTGATCCATTTTATGGGCTCCTTGTAACAACGCTTTAAAGTCGTCAAATCCTACAGAACAACAAATAGAAAGCCCCACAGCACTCCAAAGAGAAAAACGACCGCCTACCCAGTCCCACAAAGTGAAAATGTTTTCTAGTGCCACCCCAAATTTTACGACTGCTTCTGTATTTGTAGAAACTGCAACAAAGTGTTTGGCAATAGCGGCTTCACTAGCAGATTCTAAAAACCAAGCTCTTACAGTATTGGCATTTGCCAAAGTCTCTTGTGTTGTAAAGCTTTTAGATACTACAATGAACAGTGTGGTTTCGGGGTCGAGTTGCTTTAAGACCTCTTGTACATGATCGCCTTCAATATTCGAGATAAAATGCACCTCAAGGTGATTGCGATAATGACGCAACGCCTCTACTACCATATCTGGCCCAAGATCACTCCCACCAATTCCTATGTTCACGATTGTTGTGATTGCTTTCCCCGTATATCCTTTCCAAGTGCCTGAGATTACTGCTTCTGTAAATTCTTGTATTTGTTCTAGCACCTGTTGTACCTCAGGATGTGGGTTGCTAAAATCCCTTAATGCGGTATGTAATACTGCTCTGTCTTCTGTCTCATTAATCGTCTCTCCTGCGAATTGAGCCTTTATCGCTGCCGATAAGTTTACCTCGTTCGCAAGGTCTACTAGCAATGCAATTGTTTCTCGACTGATGTGATTTTTTGAATAATCTAAGTAAAAATCATTCCATTGTAAACTTAATCGCTGCGTACGACTAGCATCCTGTTTAAATAAGTTTTGAAGGCTAACATCTTTTTGAATCGCAAAATGCGACTCAAGGGCCTTCCAAGCTCTAGTTTTGGTTGGGTTTACTTTCGGAATATTACTCATAATGTCGGGCATTGATCTATTGGGAATGCTCGTAAAGTTAGCAACATTTTAGGAGAGTCCCTTGTCCAATATCACTAAATCATGTCTGATAGCAAACAACACCATACCAGCAACATTTATAGAGTCTGTTTTGTGCAGTAAATTTTTCCGATGCCCCTCTACTGTTCTCGGGCTTATAAAGAGCTTTTCGGCTATTTCTTGAGTGGTGAGCTGGCTGCAAATAAGTTGTAGCACTTCTTTTTCACGTGAGGTCAATTCGTCTGCATTTATGACAG
>QIIH01000209.1 GCA_003229235.1 Flavobacteriales bacterium
AATCTTTTGTCTCCGATTGTACAAGTATGTGATGCTATTAGTGGCGCTAGACCGGGCGCAAGACGCCAAGTATTAGATTCTTACATACAACGTTTAAAAGACCTAGAGGACATCGCCTTTGGTTTTGCTGGTGTTAAAAAGGCCTATGCTATACAAGCGGGTCGTGAACTCCGTGTGATGGTAGAAAGCGAAAAAGTGAGTGACGATAAAGCTGCGCAATTATCTTTCGAGATTTCGCAAAAAATCCAAACAGATATGACCTATCCAGGGCAGGTAAAAGTGACTGTGATAAGAGAGACGAGAGCTGTTAATATAGCGAAGTAAATTTCAAACGACTTATTTGAATATGTTTAACCGTTTATGCGTTTAGTCGTGTAATCGATTCAACAGTTAAACAAATCAACGATTAAACATTAAGCTATCGTCTAGGATGAAAGTTTCTCATAACTTCACTTAAATGTGAACGATCTACATGCATATAAATTTCGGTTGTTGTAATGCTTTCGTGTCCTAACATTTGCTGAATCGCTCGTAAATCGGCGCCATTTTCTAAAAGGTGCGTAGCAAATGAATGTCTAAAAGTATGTGGGCTTACCGTCTTTTGAAGGCCTATTTTTTCACAAAGGTCTTTAATTATTGTAAATATCATGGCTCGACTAAGACCAGCACCTCTACGGTTTAAAAATAGCGTATCTTCCTGTGATTTTTGAATCTGTTGATGCCCTCTAATTTGGTCTTTATAAATAGTAATAAACTTTATGGTAGTTGGACTAATAGGAACGAATCGCTGTTTATCACCTTTGCCAGTCACCTTTACAAAGCCTTCGTCAAAGAAGAGGTCTGATAGCTTTAATGATATAAGTTCACTAACGCGCAAGCCACAGCCGTAAAGAGTTTCTAAAATAGCTCTGTTACGTTCTCCTTGTGGTTTACTCAAATCGATCGCATCAATTAGAGAATCTATCTCTGCCGCCGATAAGGTATCGGGGAGTTTCCTCCCAATTTTTGGGGATTCTAATAAATCCATAGGGTTGGTAGTGCGCAATTCTTCAAATATCAAATAATTAAAAAACCCTTTTAAGCCAGAAATAATACGGCTTTGGGTTCTAGGGTTCACCTCTTTAGCGATATCATAAATAAAACGTTTTACATGCGCTTGTTCAATTTTTAAAGGGCTTACAGCTAGGTTGTTAGCTTCGAGCCAATTGACCAGTTTTTGCAAGTCTAAACCATAACTAATAAGGGTGTTCTTAGACAGGCCACGTTCTATTTTTATATAACTTTTATAGCTTTCGAGCGCCTGTTGCCACTTCATATCTAGTGCTAATTTTTGTTTTTTATTGCGGCTATGCCGTGGTTTAAAGGTCAAAATATTATGTGAAATACCCTAATAAATATTGAAATCTCTCGTTATCTTTACGCCATAACAATAAATTTACTATGAAAAAATTTGCAATATTTTTTACACTATGTCTTTTAACATTTTCTGCCACCGCTCAAAGTTTGGACTTTGGTGTTAAGGCAGGGCTTAACTTCTCTAATATTACAGATGCATCAAACCTAGATACCCGAACAGGCTTTGTTGCTGGGGTCTTTCTTGGTATAAAGTTTGGCGACAAAATAGCGGTTCAAGGAGACTTATTATACTCACAACAAGGCGCCGAGTTCGATTTAGGAAATTTTGACCTAGATTACTTGAACGTCCCACTAGTATTGAAATATTATTTGTCAGACAGATTTAATGTTCATTTAGGGCCTCAGTTTGGCGTTCTTTTGAATCAAGAGACCACAATTATAGGCGAAACGATAGACGACATTGCTACCAACAATTTTGATTTATCTGGAGTTATTGGTATCGGATACGACCTTCCTCTGGGGCTTCGATTAGAAGGAAGATACAGTTTTGGTTTGTCTGACGTGCCAAATGATGTCGCAAAAGGCTTGGTTGAGGGTAAAAACTCTGTGGCAACACTTTCGGTAGGATTTGCATTTTTGTAATAAAAGACCTACACAATACCCTAACAAACAGCATTTTGGGTGGTTTTAGAGCCAAATTGTTAAGAACTCTGGTAAAAAGTAGGGCAATTGCCCTATTTGGTATGAGCTTATTTTTGCTAAATTAGTGATGTAAACTAATAAATATATATTATGAAAAAATTACTATTTTTTGCAGCACTGTTTGTTATGGGAGTTACTTCTATGAATGCGCAGGGTCAATTTAGAGCTGGAGTTAGTGGGGGACTACCTATCGGTAACGCTGGCGATTTTTCAACTTTTGCAATCGCAATTGACTTGGGTTACCTATTCGAAATCTCAGATAAATTTGATGCTGGGGTTACGACTGGATACTCTCACTCATTTGGAGAAAACGTAGATTTAGGACCATTAGGTAGTTTTTCCGTTGATGATGTGCAGTTTATTCCAATTGCCGGTTCTGCTCGTTTCGAGGTGGCACCTAGCTTTATTTTAGGTGCAGATCTTGGATACGCTGTTGGAATCAACGACGGGAACGACGGAGGTTTCTATTATTCTCCTAGAGCACAATACGGTATTAGCGAGGCTATAGACATCGTTGTTGCCTTTAGAGGCGTTTCTATAGAAGGCGGTTCTTGGGACATCATTACTGCCGGAGTAGAATTTGGCATCGATTAATTTTATCCACAAAGTGCATTGAGAGGGGCATTTCGCCCTTCTTTTTTTGTGCGTTACTTTGGGAACACTATCTTTAACTCGCCTTTATGTATTAGCATCTATTACTACATAAAACATCTTCATTACTAAGTTGTAATGCATAAAGAGAGTAGAAAAAATGTAATTATGAAAAGACTTTTATTAATTTTTTGTGCCGCTTTTACGGTTTCAAATGTAAGTGCTCAAGCACTAGAGACATCTTTGTCTGCAGCCTTTGCTGTTGGTACTGGCAGTAATTTTACCAAAGCGGGTTTTATGGCAGAGGTTGGGTTTATGCCTAAAATTGCTCCTAAAGTTCAGATTGGTGGTCAAGTTGGGTTTTTACTTCTTCCGGGAGCCGAGGTAGAATCTGGCAATTTGATCGATGTAAATCCTAGTCCAAATCAAAATTTTATTAGCGTGGCTGCCGCTGCGAGAATTGATATTGCCAAGGGGTTTAAAGTACAAGCCGACTTAGGTTATGCTTTTGGGGTTAATAAAACCAACCAATTTAGCAGTCCATTTGGCATCCCAATCGAGAATGTAAATGGTTTTTATTACAGCCCTAAAGTTCTTTACCAACTAGCAGAGCGTTTTTTGGTCATGCTTGCGTATCGCGGTATTGCATTAGATGGCTTCGAATGGCAGGTAATTACATTCGGCCTTACCTTACGAATTATTTGAATAATTTTTCTCGTAACTTTCACCCATGAATATTAGCATCATAAATGGCCCCAACTTAAACCTTTTAGGTAGACGTGAAACCGATATCTACGGAAGCAAAAGCTTTGAAGAATTTCTTGATGCCATAAAAGGGAAGTATCCTAATGTAAATTTTGAATATTTTCAGTCTAATATAGAAGGCGAATCAGGAAGTTGGTTTTTCGTTAGATGGTATTTTGTTAAATGCAGGAGCGTATACACATACTTCTATAGGGATTGGCGATGCGGTAAAAGCAATAACTACCCCCGTAATTGAGGTCCATATCTCTAACACTTTTTCGCGTGAAGATTACCGCCACGATTCTTTTATATCGGCACATGCCAAGGGTATTGTTATTGGGTTTGGATTGCAATCGTATGAGCTTGCTTTATTGAGCTTTTTGAACAAATAGCGAATACTTATATAAAGAAAGTTAATTCTAACGA
>QIIH01000122.1 GCA_003229235.1 Flavobacteriales bacterium
CTCCTGCAACAAGGTTTTAAATTTATGTTTCCTACCGTGCAATTTGCACTAAAAGATTTATTAAAATCATGACCAAAATAGAACTCACAACTTTTATAAAAGGTCAGGCTTCTGACGCTTTTGAGCTCTCACTTAATATTGATTTTCATATGGAATCGGTTAAAAATACTAACGAAAAGGCTATATCCGGAGTTACATCGGGGCAAATTAGTCTAGGACAATCGGTTACTTTTAGAGGCAAACACTTTGGGCTATTTTTAACGCACACCTCTAAGATTGTACAAATGGTAAAAAACCAATCTTTTACAGATGTGATGACCAAAGGTCATTTTACTTACTTTGTACATCAGCATTTGTTTGAGCAGAACGATGGAATCGTAAAAATGACAGACATACTAAAATACAAAGTGCCATATGGTTTCTTAGGCAAAATACTTGACAGCTTATTTATTAAATCACATATACATAATTTTCTAGAAGAAAGAAACCAACAGATTAAGAATCACCTAGAAAAATGTTAATGATAATCTAAGGATACCCGATGATTCCTTAAAGTTTGTTATTTTTGAATAAAATTGCTAACTAACACTATGGCCGTTCATTCTATTGATGCTAATTTATGGGTTGACAAATATTCAGACTATTTGTACAACTACACCATTGTTAGGGTTAATGATGCTGAGATTGCTAAAGACCGGCCGGGTTAAAATCTAAGGGTAACTTTAAGGGCGAAGCAACCGAACGAACGTGGCTAATTAGTATTTTGAAGCGAAAAATTATTGATCACTATCGTAAAATTAACTCTAACAAAGGTAAGGCCGAAGTAAGAATTACGCACGACGATAGCGAAACAGATGGAGATTGGCTAGAACAACGTGTAGCTAGCAAAAGTGATAAAAACGCCCACGATCAGATCGAAAATACAGAGTTGGGAATGGCAATTTTTGATTGTTTGGGCAATTTGCCAGAAAAACAAGCCGAAATATTCAGAAAAAAAACCATCGAAAATTATGATACCGAAGCTATTTGTAATGCTTATGATATTACTCCGTCTAACCTATGGGTAATTATTCATAGAGCACGCAAAAGCATGGTCGAATGTTTAGAAAGTAATTGGTTTTAGAAATATGAGTCTGTTCAAATCAAAATGCCACGAAGCAAATCATTTCTGTGACAAGGGTCAATATAAAGAATCTACTTTTTGTGAAAAAGTGAAGCTTAATATACACTTATTGTATTGTCGAGCATGTCGAAAATACTCCGCAAGAAATGGAAAACTCACAAAGGTCTTAAACAACCCCAAAGTTTCTAGTATTTCTGAACAAGACAAGCAAGCTCTTAAGAAGCAATTACATGATGAACTATCCAAATAATTGCTCCCAGCAATATAGAATAGTAGCCCCCAATATTGGGATTCCTTCTACCCAGAAAGATGCAAAGTACAGAGACTGATCTTTTCTAGCTTTAAACAAGGCCCAGACCCCTAAGACACTTATTACTAGCCAACACACAAGCATTGCGTAATTTAACTCTTGCTTAAAAGCTTCGAATATCCAAATTAATAAATATAAAAAAATGCCTACTTGTACTGCCTTTTTAATTCCAATTAACTGCGGAATTGTATAAAGCAAAGGGCTATCACTTCGCAAATCTCTTAGCTCAAAGGGAATGGTAAGGGCAATCACCCAAAAGAATAATTGGACGACTAATAATACAGCATCTAAATTTACAATAGTCGCTGCATGCGCCATAGGTAATAACACGGCTGTCAAAGCCCAAACAAAGGCGATTACATATATTTTTATCCCCTTTATTCTGCGTAGCGAACTCTTGGCAGGTAACAAGGGAACAGCATAAAAAAAAGTAATCACAGCCAAGGCACCACTGGCATAAAGAGTGCGCATTGGTAACAAAAAGGCTATATACACAAGCGCGATAAATACTAAAAACGATAAAATCTGAATAAGCCTTACTTCTTTAGGTAGGCTTTTGTGATACCACTTGGCTTCTTCTGCATACTTGGTAAAATTATAACCAGAAACTCCTGCCAAAAAAATATAGAGTAGTAAAATATAATCTATCGCAATTCCAAGGCTTTGGCAGGCAACTAGGGTCATCGCTACGATGGCCATTGCTACATGAAGGCTACTCGTAATGTAAAAATTAAATACTCTCTGTACTAACTTCATAAAACAAAAATAAGCAAACTGTTTATAAGCCATAACAATGATTAAAAACTTGTAATACCTAGTAATAAATCTACTTACTATTTTGTCATTAATATTGTATTTTTGCTGCTAAATTATTCAGATTACTATGAATACAGATTCGTTCGCACTTCGTCACATTGGCCCACGCACAGAAGAAGTTACTCAAATGCTTTCTTTTGTAGGTGCTCAAAACATCGAACAATTACTGTCAGAAACTATTCCAAGCGGAATTAGGTTAGATAAAAGATTAGAACTTGACACGGCTATGACCGAGCAAGAATATTTGGCGCACTCATATCAATTAGGTGCCCAAAACAAAGTTTTTGATACTTATATAGGGTTGGGTTACCACGATAGTAATACTCCAGCCGTGATTCTGCGAAATATTTTGGAAAATCCAGGTTGGTATACAGCCTATACTCCTTATCAAGCAGAGATTGCACAAGGGCGCTTAGAAGCCCTACTTAACTATCAGACGATGGTTGCAGACCTCACAGGAATGGAACTCGCTAATGCTTCGCTTTTAGACGAATCTACCGCTGCGGCAGAAGCTATGTCGATGTTATTTGCAGTGCGCGAAAGAGATCAAAAAAAGAGCGGGGTTGTACAGTTTTTTGTTTCAGAAGAAGTATTACCACAAACTTTATCACTTTTACAAACCAGAGCGAACCCACTCGGAATTGAGCTAGTTGTTGGAAAACACGAAACCTTCGATTTTAGCGATTCCGTTTTTGGAGCTCTTATACAATGGCCCGGTAAAAAAGGTCAGGTTTACGATTACCAACCTTTTATTGCTGAGTGTACAGCCAAAAACATTAAAGTAGCCGTAGCAGCAGACATATTGAGCTTGGCTCTATTAGAATCTCCAGGAAGCCTTGGTGCTTCTGTCGTGGTGGGAACCACACAACGTTTCGGAATTCCGTTAGGATATGGCGGGCCTCATGCGGCTTATTTTGCAACACGAGAAGAATACAAGCGTAATATTCCCGGCAGAATCATTGGAGTTACTAAAGATACAGACGGCAATCCTGCCCTGCGCATGGCTTTGCAAACACGTGAACAGCATATAAAACGAGATAGGGCTACAAGTAATATTTGTACGGCTCAAGTTTTACTGGCCGTTATGGCAGGCATGTATGCGGTTTATCACGGGCCAAAGGGTATTGAATATATCGCAAGTCAAGTACATAAGAAAGCACAAACTTTAGCAGCCTCTTTAAAAGACTTAGGTTTTACGCAAATAAATTCGGTCTATTTTGACACGCTTCAAATAAAAGCCAATGCAGTCCAAATTAAAGAAATCGCAGAAGCTAATAATGCCAACTTTTATTACCCAGATTCAGAAACTGTTTGTATCTCGATTAATGAAACCACCAATCTTGCTAGCCTAAACAGAATCGCTACCATATTTGCTCAAAATGCATCTAAAAAGGCAAATCATATTACTAGTTTAGTAGACGCAGAGATAATTCCTTCAAAAATTGTACGAAGCTCTGAGTTTTTGACTCATGAGGTATTTAATTCGTATCATTCAGAGACCGAATTGATGCGCTACATCAAAAAATTGGAACGTAAAGATTTGGCTTTAAATCATTCCATGATTTCGCTAGGGTCTTGTACCATGAAGTTAAATGCCGCTGCCGAGATGTTACCATTAAGTAATCCGAGTTGGGGGAACATTCATCCCTTTGTTCCGTTAGATCAAGCGCAAGGATATCAATCTGTATTAAAAAAATTAGAAGATCAACTCACAACCATTACTGGGTTTGCTGGCACTTCGTTACAACCTAATTCTGGCGCGCAAGGAGAATATGCAGGGCTTATGGTAATACGAGCTTATCACGAATCTAATAACGAAGGGCATCGCAATATTTGTTTGATCCCATCGTCTGCCCATGGCACCAATC
>QIIH01000425.1 GCA_003229235.1 Flavobacteriales bacterium
AATTACTGGGGCGATAGTAGATTTGAGTGAACGTAACTATAGCTTTAATGCAGAAGCTGGCTTACAAGCAGACCGCTTTGTAATGTTCTTTAAAGAAAAAGTATTGGGTACAGACGAATATAGTTTAGACTCATTACAGCTTATACCTAACCCTACATCTAGTTTGCTAACGGTGTTTTCGCCTAATAATGCAACTGTCGATTATGTGCAGGTGATGGATATTAGAGGACGTCTAGTAGCTCAGAAACGATTCAATAGCACAGATTCTTATGTTATCGATTTATCAAGCTTAGGCAGCGCTGTATATTTTGTAAAAATCTATTCTACCGAAGGCACCATTACAAAACGAGTTATTAAACAATAAGTAGAAGATAATACTTAGAAAAAAAACCGACACTAAACTGTCGGTTTTTTTTGTTTTGTTAGCAGATATAGTGAAGCATGTGAGCGGCAGAATTTTACTTATTTTTGCATAAGCAAACACACCAACGCAATCTGTGCATATCTTAAATTATGTCGACATTAACAGAGCAAGAATTACACAATTTAGCCATGAATATCGTGGGAAAGGATTTAGAAGAACAGGGTTACGAATTTCTTGGTGTAAATTCTAAATTAAAGAAGGATCCACAGTTTGTCGCACTAAAAGACAAAACACTCAATTTTGTGGTGGTTAGGGTTATTCAATACCCAGAGGATGCCAATATCTACGATTCTACTCTTATGCAAAGAATAAAAGAACATGCCATAAAATTTAATGCGAAAGCGTTTTATGCAGGGGTAGGATTAGGGCATGGCGACGATTACGGGAAGGCGGTTATAAAAGACCAAGACTACACCGTGTTGTATAACGGCATTCAAGAAATCGTTTAAATGAAAAAGCTACTGTTTTCTGTTTTATTTTGTGGGGCTCTATTAACGAGTTGTAGTGATTCTAAACCGCAACTTTATTCTTTACAAGGACAAGTGTTTGGGACGACCTATGGGATATCTTACTTCTCAGAAAATCCTAGTTTGGGCCTTGAAGCAGCTTTAGATTCTACTTTTCTAGCAATTAATAGATCGGTAAGCACTTATTTGCCAAATAGCGATATTTCTAAAATAAACAGCGGGGATTCTACCGTTGTTATTGACGATATTTTTAAAGATAATTTTTTGCTATCCGCCCAAATATTTAAAGAAACAGGGGGCTATTTTGACCCTACCATTGGTGTGTTGCGTAATGCCTATGGTTTTGGGGATACTGCTCCCATCGAGCAATTAGATGTGGCAACTTTAGATTCCCTAAGAGTGTTGGTAGGCTTTCAGAAAGTTAGCCTTACTGCCGATAATACAATTAAGAAAGAGTATCCAGGGATTTATTTTGATTTTAATGCGGTAGCAAAGGGCTATGCTATAGATCGTATTTCGGTTGTTTTTAATGGCTTACAGATAGACAATTATTTGATAGAGTTAGGTGGCGAGATTAGAGCAGGAGGTAAAAACTTAGAAAAAGGCAAGCCATGGGTAGTTGGCATAGAGGCAGTAGATTCTGAGTTGTCGAACAGAAGTCTTGCTGCCAAAGTATCTTTAAATAATAAAGCTATGGCCAGCTCTGGTAATTACCGAAAATATAGAATTGATGCTGTAACAGGTCAAAAATATGTTCATACAATTAATCCTTTAACGGGTTCGGCAGAGAAGAGCGACCTAACAAGTGCCACAGTTTTTGCGCCTACATGTGCAGAGGCCGATGCATACGCGACTTCTTTTATGGCAATGGGAATTACTAGATCGCTTAGGTTGCTCCCTGCGCTCAAGAATGTACAGGTGTATCTTACGTATGTAGATAGTTCAGGAAATTCGCGGGTATTTATTTCTGAAACTTTAAAAGCAGATTTAATAAAAGATTAATTAGCGTCTAATCATGCTAAAATGCCCTTTAACTTCTGGCTTACCATCAATTATCACCTTAAACCAATAGTCACTAGAAGGCAAGGGTCTTCCTTTGTATAGGCCATCCCAACCGTCATTGTTGTCGTTAATGTGATGAAGTATTTTACCGTATCGATCAAAAATATATACTTCTGCTCCCGGAAAACGTTCCATTCCTTTGATACGCCAAGTGTCGTTATACCCATCGCTATTCGGGGTAAAAAACCTTGGATATTCTAAAACGGCAATTTCTCGGCATACGGTTCCGCAGCCATTTAAATCTTCAATACAGACGGTGTGAATCCCCGAGCTTACACTGTTAAATACATTACTAGTTTGTGAAACTTGACCGTCGTCCAGATAGTAAATATAATCTCCTTCGCCCGTTACGTTTACGGTAATGCTATTATTGGGAGCGTTAAAACAGTCTACCTCTATGCTATCAATTGTTGCCTCGTTAGAGATTATTACATTGGATTTTCCGATGGCATCACATCCAAATTCGTTAGTAACAGTAACTATATATATTCCGGGAGAATCTACAAAAATAGTGTTGAGGTTCGCGCCTTCTTGCCCATTGTTCCAGCTATAATAAGTATAACCACTTGTGACAGTAAGTTGTAAAGGCCCGTCTGCGTTTAAACAATAATATAGAGGTGATACAAGCTCAATGTCTTGGGGAACAGCACGTACGTACAGATCAAATTCGGAATATGTAAAACAACCTGATTCGATCTCAATCACTTCAATATATATCCTTTGGGGGTTGCTGGTATTTGAATAAATAGTAGGGAGCGGCAGAAGATTCGTAATAGTTGATGATGTAATCAAAAACGACTAAACCACCTAAAATTTCGTCGTTATGGGCGCTAAGTCGCATATTTGCTAGTCCGTCTGTGTCTGCGTTGCAATAAATATAATCCTCGATAGGGACTGCTAACACTGGCTCTGCTCTAAGGGATATTTCGAAAAAAGTCGTGCCAAAACAATCGGGATCAACGATATCGCTTACCCTAACATAAATAGTTTGAGGCGTAGTTGTGAGTGTAATTGTCGTGGGTATTGGACTCGTGGGTATTGGACTTGTTTCTGTATCGGCATCCTCTTGTGACAAATAAAAACTAAAGTCAAAACCAGCCGAACCTCCTATTAAATCTGCATAAAGTGTAGTAAGGTCGTATAAAATGGAATCCTCTTCTGAACAGATATATATTGGACCAATATTGATTAAGGCCAGCGTATTGTCTAAAAACACTTGAAAACTATTAATATCACTACAGCCCGAATCGGTGCTTTCAATTCTGTAAAATATGCTTTGCGGATTAGAGATTGTCATATAAGGACTAATCAAATCCCCAATACCTAAGTTGGCGTCATTTAGAGTGCTATGAAAACTTACTTCTACATCGGTTTGGGCGTCTATTACAGTAGCAACCATACTATCTAAATCTACCAGCGTTAAGCCATCAGTAGTCCCTTCTGTATCACAACGCACAATGTCGGGTAAATCGTTGGCGGTTGGGCCTTCTGGTAAAGTGGCAGAACCACGAGGGTTAAATTGAAACCCTCCAGAGCCTACAGCTCTGTCTACAATAATATAATACACTTGCCCCGCCATTACATTAAGCCATTTTAAATAGCCATTGCCGTTGGCTCCAGGGCCTTCTATCACATCTGTTTCGGTTGCGTTCATTCCAGTATTTCCACTAACTCCGGCATCACTAGGGTTGGTGCTCGAACAACGAATAGACGCTCCCAAATTTGTACATGTTACGTCAGGGCCATAAACAGCAAAATCAAAATCGGCTAAAGGAACATCAGGAATTAAATCAAACCCAAAGGTGCCAGCTTCTTCTATTACAATTCTAAACCAAATGGTCTGATTATCAAAAGTATAACAAGGAGGGACATCATTACCAGGAAGTGAAAACTCATCAAACCCTACACCAGAAGGATTTACTCCTAAACTCGAACTACCACAAATAA
This sequence comes from Flavobacteriales bacterium, assembly GCA_003229235.1. Classification (GTDB taxonomy): domain Bacteria; phylum Bacteroidota; class Bacteroidia; order Flavobacteriales; family Flavobacteriaceae; genus Gilvibacter. The sequence continues at coordinate 3,901 of QIIH01000425.1, forward strand.
GGATGGCGTCTGTGCAATCGTTAGGGTTTTGACCTAAGGCTGCACTACTACACACTAAAGCGAGGAGAAATAGTATCTTTTTCACAGAATAACAAAGTACTACATTTTTTTACAAACAGGAATTATTTCGCCTTTAGCAAGGCAATACCGATAAACATTTCCTGGTGACATGTTTTTAGTGTAATCTACTTCTTGCACATTAAATCCTACGGCGCGCAATTTGTCGAAATAATCGCGCCCATAAATACGAACATGGTCGTACTGACCAAAAATTTTAGCTCGTTCTTTTTTGTCGGTAATACTGTTGTCTTCAAAAGTGGTTTCTCTCGAAAGTTCTTGCGGAATCTGAAAAATACCTGTGCCTCCAGGCTTTAGTACACGATACAATTCTTGCATTGCTTTTAAATCGTCAGGAATGTGCTCAAGCACATGATTGCATAGAATCCAATCAAACGAATTATCCTCGAAGGGTAGATTGCAAATGTCTGCCTTTACATCTGCTATTGGCGAATTTAAGTCTGTAGTTGTATACTCAATGTTCGTCATTTTTTTAAAACGCTTATAAAAAGCCTGCTCAGGAGCAAAATGTAAGAGCGAAAACGAAGCATTAAAAAAATCTGTTTCGGTTTTTAAATACAACCACAATAAACGGTGGCGCTCTAAAGACAACGTACTAGGAGATAATACGTTTTCTCTTGGTTGCTCGTAGCCGTAACTAAGAAAAGTTCTAAAACTGCGATTGTCTATTGGATCTGTATATTTTTTTCCTTTTAAAAAGAACGCAAGGATTGGTCTAACAATATAGCTTAACCTAATGAGTAAAGGGCGCGGAATCCAATTCAGAAAAAAAGAAAAAATGCCTTTCATATATTTTATAAGACCAATACGTCTTGTCTATAAGCCTCTTCTTCGTCGCTTTCGATACCAAGGGCTTTATAAACATACCCAAAGGTAGATAGTAGCTCTGGTTTTCCGTTTACCAGGGCAATGTTGTGCTCAAAATGCACACTTGGCTGTCTGTCTTTAGTTAAAATAGTCCAACCATCTTTTAACTGCTGAATATTTTTAGTTCCCATATTAATCATAGGTTCTATAGCAACGGTCATACCTTCTACAAACAGCTTGCCACGTCCTCTGCGTCCGTAGTTAGGCATTTCTGGGTCTTCGTGCATTGTTCGTCCTAGGCCATGACCAACTAATTCTCGTACAACGCCATAACCATGATTTTCACAATGTTGTTGAATAGCAAAACCAACATCTCCAGTTCTGTTATTAGCCTTAAACTGCTCAATCCCTTTATATAAAGATTCTTTGGTGACGTCTAGCAACTTCTGAACTTCCACAGACACCTCTCCAACAGAAAAGGTATAGGCATGATCTCCATAAAAGCCATTTTTTACAGCACCACAATCTATAGAGATTATATCGCCTTCTTTGTATGGGGTTTTATCTGGAATTCCATGAACCACCTGTGCATTTGGACTCATGCAAAGTGTATTTGGGAAATCGTATAAACCTAAAAACCCTGGTACTGCTCCATGATCTCTAATAAATGTCTCTGCCAAACCATCCAAATAGAGACTGGTTACCCCAGGTTTAACCTCACTAGCGAGCATTCCTAAAGTTTTAGAGACAATTAGCGCACTTTCGCGCATGAGTTCAATTTCTTCTGATGTTTTGGGTATAATCATATTATGAGCGTAAAAACGAAAACAATCCTCTTTTCTTTCTAATAGGCCTTACTGGCTCTTCCTGAATCAAGTCATGATAAATTTGACCCCAGTCCATGAGGCCTCCGATGTTTCGATCGTCTATAAAAATATCTGCGTTAATTTTTCGGCTAATAGTTAGATCTGGTTCTTCTTCTGGAAAACTATTGTTTATTGCGTAAAACGTGACACCATTTTCCTTACAAAAGTTAACGGCTTCTTCTAGTGTTTTACCAGAACGATAGGTCCAGAGAATGAGTCTAAACCCCTTTTCTTGTAATTTAATTAATGTATCAAAAGCAAATACAATTGGCTTGCCGATTCTTGGATAATCGTTATCTACCAAAGTTCCGTCAAAATCTACTGCTATTTTACGTTTTTCTACCATAAGCTAACTCAGAGTACAAAGCTACAAAAAGAACCTAGAATAAAACAGTTCCCGTCATTTCTTCTGGGATAGCAACTTTCATTAATGCTAAAATAGTAGGAGCTATATCTGCTAAAATTCCATCTTTTATTTGAGGGGCATTTTTACCTACCAAATAGCAAGGAACAGGATTGGTAGTATGTGCTGTATTTGAGCTTCCATCGGGGTTTATCATCGTTTCACTATTTCCATGATCAGCGATAATAACTACATAATAATTTTGAGCCAGCGCTGCCTCTACAATTAGACTTGCACAGCCATCTACCGTTTCGCAGGCGATTGCCGCAGCCTTAATATCACCTGTATGTCCTACCATATCTGGATTGGCAAAGTTTAAACAGATAAAATCTGCTGGATCGGTATTAATCTCATGTACTATTTTGTCACGTACCTCAAAAGCAC
>QIIH01000381.1 GCA_003229235.1 Flavobacteriales bacterium
AAACTCATGCAGAGGCGCCTCATATGCGACAATTACAAAGTAAATTAGCGCAAGAAGTAACGCGTACAGTACATGGGCAAGAAGCCTTAGATAAAGCCATCGAAGCCTCTTCTATTTTATTTGGAAAGTCTACAGCTAGTGATTTAAAACAACTTGATGAGCAAACTTTTTTAGATGTATTCGAAGGAGTGCCGCAAGCGGAATTAGCAAGCAGTGTTTTAGAAGGTGGCTTAGATATTATTGGAGCCTTGAGTGAGCAATCCGGATTTTTGGCATCAAATTCTGAAGCAAGAAGAGCCTTAAAAGAAAATTCGATTTCGGTAAATCGTGAAAAAATTACCGACCAAAAAGTAATTACAAAAGACGATTTAATTAACGGTCAGTTTGTGCTTTTACAGCGTGGTAAGAAAAACTACTTTATTCTGAGAGTTGTTTAAACACTCATTGCGAAGTTTTAAAGTATAAAGCGGGTTTAAAAAAGAGAATCCCGTTCTAAGTAGAACAGGATTCTTATAAATCGACAAATCAACTAACCAAATTATGCAGATTTAAAGTTGGTCGGCTAAACATTTAGCTCGTCCAACGTATAGATTTGGTCGTTGATAAATTAAATCCTTACAGTATCATACCACTTCCTATTTGAAATAAGCGTAATAAAACGCCCTTTTATTCTTTCTAATTCAGAATAAAAAGAAACCGTAGCTGCGGCTACGCTTTAGTTTTCTTCTTCTAATAAAGAAAAAAATCATCATTTTCTTTTACAATAATTTCAAACAAGAACTGGTATTATAAAAAATTTGCTACTTCTGGGAATGGCACCAAAGCACTTATTAAAACTGCGATGGTATTTTTAACAATAAGTGTAATTGCGATTAAGATACTAGCGACCAGAATAGCTACAGAAGTGTTGTTGTCTCTGATCTCTCTAAACTCATTAATTCCGCGAGTTAAAGCAGAAAACAAAAAGAAAACAGTTGCGTTAATTAGCAAGGCGAGTATAAAGCCAATAAACAAAGTACTGCCGGCATAAGTAAGTACTTTTACCATTCCGATTTCTTCCGGATTGAGCACAGAATACCGCATTACATTGGTAATTGAAGGTACGAGTTCGCTTAAAATTATTCCGATAGAAACAAAAACACCTGCTGTAAATATCGAAAAGGCTGTGTTTTTCCCTCCGAATTGGTCGTCTTTAAAAAAGAGTTTTTGTAAAATTTTAAAACTGGAATAAAAAATAGCCACAGATAATAAAAGAGCGATGACAATCTCGAGGAGCGATAGTAAAAATAATGTGCTGTTCATAATTTATTTACTTTTTAAAACAATATCCCAATAGGTTAGATTTTCCATCCCTGGGGCTAATTGCCCTAGATTAAAATATTTAGAAGTGGTTTCCCATACATAGTATCGCTTACCACTGTGTGCTTTAAATTTTCCGCTTGAGGGTAGGTTTAATCCCAAAATTGAGTGTCTGTATTGGTCGCTATTAAGAATAGCTACATCGAAATCAAAATGCTTAAGAATACTATAAATAAGTACTGTCCTGGTATCGCAATCACCTTTAAGAGTAGCGATAAACTCAACCGGAGCTTGAATACCATAAGCCTTGTTGCCTACACAACACTCGGGGCAGTCAATTAGTACACTTCTAATGGTCTCATCTGGATATTGCTCTGCGGGTAAACAGGCGTTTTTAAAAACTAAAGCATAGGGAATATCTTGTATACAGCTGGTAACCATATCTGCAAATTGCATTCTATTGAGCCCGCGCTCCTTACCAATTGTTTCGAAAGTGGTATAAAGCAAGTCTAAACTTGAGGTACTGCGTTGTTCTAAAAAGTCGTACAAATTTCCCCAAAAATACTTGTCATAACTTTGAGCACTAAATTGCTCTGACAAATTTTGTAGTCGCAAGTGATCTTCTTCTCTAACACTTAAGGTCCCAGTAAACGAATTACCCATATTGTCTTTCCAAGCTCTTTTTGCGCTTAAAACTGGTATTTCGATCTGTGCTACTTTGATGGTGTCTGCAACAATAATATCTTCTTCAGAAAAAGCGTTGTTTTGATCTTCAGACACCACTCCAACGTTGTACATAAAGACTACAAACCCTATTATTATTACTATCGTAAATAATAGAGGAAAGGTAAAACGGCGTTTGCCTTTTTCTTTTATTTGTTTAAGCATGGCACGTACAAAAGCCGAACTAATAATTAAAGAAACAAATGCAGTGATGGTGCTCTTAAACCCTAGTGAGTACAGAAGAGCATACACCATTAACGTCATCATGATCATTAAAATAATCGAGAGACATCCACCAGCTATTTTATTAGATTTATCTGCCATTATAGCACCATAAGATTGCAACCTCTAAGGTCGCTGTGATCAAATCTACCTAAAATTTCGAAACTTTTAGAAGAAATCTGCCTACCTAAATCTTGAGTAGCAATAAATGAACAAGAGTATAGATTTGCCAAATCGATAATAGAGATACCGCCAGTTTTACCAGAAACAAACTGCAATGGGTCGTTTAGCTCACGCGTATAAACACGCATCCATTGTGGCGAGTGAAAAATCCCTTTAGAAGTAGAATACGCCTGCGACAATAGTTCTGTCATTCCGTATTCTGAGTGAATATTTTGTAGTCCAAATCCTTTTGAAAGTGTCATATGTAACTCTTCACGGATAAGCTCTTTGCGCATTCCTTTCATACCGCCAGTTTCTATAATAGCGCCATAGTTTAATTGCTGCGGAAAAGCTTCAATAAAATCTAACAAGGCAAAGGTTACTCCAAACAAAACAAAAGGCTGGTTGGCAGCTTCCAGTTGCTGTAGCGTTTGGTTTAAACGATTATATTCGTCTAAATAGAAGCCGCTCAAACCATGGGTCGATTTTTTGATTAGATGATCGACCATATATACTAAAGATGAGTCTTCTCGATCTAAATAGGAAGGGAGTAGGCCAATAATTGCCAGGTTCTTAGTAGGCCCATAAACTGCCTCAAAACAACGCACTAAACTTTCTTTGTACAGATCAAGGTTTGCCACATAATGTTTACTCGTGTTGGCATTGGTTGTACCACTACTGCCAAACACAATTTGTGTAGTTTCAATATCACTTATCACTTTATGCGACCTAAATAACTCAATAGGAATAAAGGGAATCTCGGTTACCGTGGTTACGTTAGAAGGTGTTTTAGATAGGTGTTTACAAAATGTTCTATAAGGGAGGCAATGTGTAAACTGATATTCAAATACTTGCATAGCAACGCTGTCAAACTCGCTATCTGTAGTAATATTAAAAATCGCTTCTTGGAGCATAACAGGTTTAAAGGATAAAAATAGTCAAAAAAAAGGGCTCAAATAGATGAGTGCATTTAAGTTTTTTTGTAAATGTCAATTTACTAGCGACCAATTTTTATCAATTGTTTTGCCTATTTAAATGCTTCTTTACTTTAGTAGTAACCTGAGTTCGACCTAAAATTTAATTTACAGAGCTCTAAGAAAAGGTGAGATTTGAAATG
>QIIH01000020.1 GCA_003229235.1 Flavobacteriales bacterium
CAAAGTAATAGGTGAGGGTGCTCCTTTAATAATCTTACACGGGTTTTTAGGAATGGGCGACAACTGGAAGTCGTTAGCAAATCGATTTGCAAAAGATGGCTTCCAAGTACATTTGGTCGATCAGCGCAATCACGGGCGCAGTTTTCATGATATGGATTTTTCTTATGAGATTATGACACAAGATTTGTTGCATTATTGTGATGCTAACAACTTAGATAAAGTAACTGTTTTAGGGCATTCTATGGGAGGTAAAACGGCAATGCAGTTTGCCACAGAAAATCCAGATCGTGTCGTAAAATTAATTGTCGCAGATATTGGACCTAAAGAGTATCCGCAGCAGCATCAGGATATTTTAAAGGGATTATCGTTATTGTATTTTGCAACAATCGAGAGCAGATCAGAAGCCGATAAAGTGCTCTCAAAATATGTAAAAGAACCGGGGGTGCGTCTATTTTTGCTTAAAAACCTATACTGGAAAGATAAAAACTCCTTGGGTTTACGCATTAATTTGCCTGTCTTAAGTGCTAATATTAAGGAAGTTGGTATGGCTTTAGATCAAGCGGCTTATTTTGAGGGGCCTAGCTTATTTTTAAGGGGAGAACGCTCAGGCTATATAGAAGATTTCGATCAAATACTCATTAAAAAACATTTCCCCAATGCAAATCTTTTAACAGTTTCTAAAGCCGGTCATTGGTTGCATGCCGAAAATCCTGAGGAATTTTACCAAATTGTTATAGATTTTTTATAACATTGCAAAGATTTATTATGTATGCATAATAAATAGGTATAAAAACCGCTGTAGCTTATATATTAATTGTCAAATCAAACTATTAATTACTTCTTATGAAAAAATTACTCTTACTCGCTGTTTTTGTTATGACTACAGCGGTGACTTATGCTGGAGGATATCGGGTAAGTCTGCAAGGACATAAATCTCTTGCAATGGGACATACCGGAGTAGCTGTTGTAAACAGTGCCGAGCTTGTGTTCTTTAATCCTGCAGGATTAGTTTATCTAGAAAACAGACTAAACCTCTCTGGAGGTGTTAGTGGAGTTTTCTCTGATGTTAAATATCAAAACACTCAATTTGGTACATCTGCCGAAACTGATAGTCCTGTGGGAACGCCTTTTTACTTATACGGGTCTTACAAAGCCACTGATTGGTTGGCCGTTGGCTTAGGGGTGTATACTCCCTATGGTAGTGCTGTTGAGTACCAACAAGATTGGGCGGGATCTCACCTTGTAAATAATATCGAATTGAGAGCTATTTTTATTCAGCCTACAGTGTCGATCAAAATCGCCGATGAATTTAGTATTGGTGGTGGGCCTATCTATGTTTCGGGTTCTGTAAACTTTAACAGAAACCTTAGCCGTACACTATCAGATCTAGACGGAAACAGATCTAATGTAACAATCGATGCTTCTGGCATAACTGCTTGGGGTTATACAATTGGCGCCATGTTTAATCCAACAGATAACTTTCGTATCGGAGTTAACTACCGTTCAGAAATTATTTTGGATGCTGAAGATGGAACTGCAGAATTCGAAAACATTCCGAATTCTCCATTAACTCCATTTGCAGATACGGCGGTTGCTGCTTCTTTACCTATGCCAGCAGAACTTACAGTTGGTTTATCGTACGAATTCTGCGAAAAATGGTTGTTTGCTTTTGATTACAACCGAGGGTTCTGGGATGTATATAACTCACTAGATATAGATTTTGCAGATCCAAATATTCCGGATTCTCAAAACCAAAGAAATTATAAAAACGCTTCTATCGTTCGTTTTGGTTTGCAATACGAAGCCACAGACACGTTTACCTTAAGAGCTGGATACTACTTTGATGAATCTCCTGTTCAGGATGGCTTTTTCGCACCTGAAACACCTAGAAACGATTCAAACGGATATACAGCCGGCCTTACTTTTAACGTAAGCGATCGTATACAGATTGACGCTTCATTCTTGTATTTACACTTTAAGGAAGTAGATGCTTCTTACGACTTTTACTTCGAGAATGGTGTAGCTGTTCCTTTTGAAGGAACGTACAAGTCTAACTCCTTTGTTCCAGGACTAGGGGTAACTTATAAAATGTAATTCATAACAACTCAAAAAGAACAAATGAAAAATTATATCAAATATATGTTTGTAGCTTCGGCAGCTTTTTTAGCTAGTTGTGAGGCAGACTTCGAAACTCCAATTACAGACGAAGGTGTTTACACTAGTGGTGAGGCCAATTTATCGACCTTTGTAGCCGTTGGAAACTCTTTAACCGCTGGTTATGCAGACGATGCACTATACATTACAGGGCAAGAAAACTCGTATCCAAATATCCTTGCTGGGCAGTTTGCCTTAGCAGGAGGAGGAGAGTTTACACAACCTTTAGTAGACGACAATTTAGGTGGATTAACACTTAGCGGAACTGTAATTACACCAAACCGCTTTGTACTTTCTGCAGATGCAGCGGGAGACGCTTTTCCATCGCGTTTGGCAGGAACACCTACAACAGATATTGCTAATAGTTTGGCGAGTCCATTTAATAATATGGGGGTTCCTGGTGCAAAGAGTTTTCATCTTGTAGCGCCAGGTTATGGTGATGTTGGTGGTGTAACTACCGGAACGGCAAATCCATACTACGCAAGAATCGCAACTAGTGGTTCGGCTACCATTATTGGAGACGCGACTTCTCTGAATCCTACTTTCTTTTCTTTATGGATAGGTAATAACGACATCTTATCCTATGCTACTTCTGGAGGTTCGGGGGTTGATCAAACTGGAAACTTAGATCCAACTACCTATGGCCCTAACGATATTACAGATCCAAATGTATTTGCTTCTGTATATAGTCAAGAAGTCGATGCTTTAATGGCAAGTGGTGGTCAAGGAGTTTTAATTAACCTGGCCGATATAACGTCTATTCCTTTCTTTACGACGGTGCCCGTTTTCTCTATACCCTTAGATGAGGCTACTGCTGGGGCACTTAACGCACAGTTTGCTCAGTATAACGATTTGATTTTACCAACGCTTGTTTCTTTTGGAGTAATTTCTGCCGAAGAAGCTGCATCTAGAGCAATTTCGTTCGAGGCTAGTTTAGGGAATGCGCCAATTATCACAGACACCGATTTAACAGATGTGAGTGCAATCCTTCAAGGGCCACCAGCAAACTTACCTACAGAATTGGCTATGTTGTTAGGTCAGTTACGTCAAGCTAATGCAGGCGATCTTATCGTGCTTCCTGCTGCCAGTGTTTTGGGAACTCGAGTTGGTGACGATCCACTAGCAATAAACGGAGTATCTGTTCCGTTAGCAAACAGTTTAGTACTTACGAGTACAGAGCAAGCAAGGGTAGCTGCTGCTGCTGCTGCCTATAATGGAACAATTCAGGCAATTGCAGCGGGTAATGGATTGGCTTTTGTCGATGTAAGATCTGCTCTAGCTCAGGTTGCAAACGGCGGCGTATCATACGATGCTGGCTTGCTTACCGATGCCTTTGTTACAGGTGGGGCTTTCTCTTTAGATGGAGT
>QIIH01000179.1 GCA_003229235.1 Flavobacteriales bacterium
AATTGAATTTATTTTTCTATTTCGACGCAGAGCGTCGGGGAATTAAACCCACTCTTCTCGTCCGCCGAAGCGAACGCGAAGGAGGATTAAAGATTGGCTTAGTGCTGTGCAAAAACCTCAACAAGAATTACTAACTCGTAGAGAAAAAGAAATTGTTAGGCTCATTGCCCGCGGCCGTACAAGCTTGCAAATCGCCGAATCTCTTAACCTTAGTAAATATACTGTAGATACCCATCGTAAAAACATTCACAAAAAACTGGGAATCAAATCTAATACGGGATTAGTAAGTTATGCTCTTAATAATTTACAGTAGTTTTCCTCGGGATACCTAGAAGTAGGTATAAAACCACACTGTTCAGCCTTGTATCTTTGATCATATAACCAAATAACACAATATGAAGAGCGCAATTTCATTGTCTAAAAACCTTACAAAAATCATATTTTTCACAATTTGTTTTAGTGTTTTAGTCCCTTTTACTTCTAATGCCAAATCGGAGACTGTTTTTGCAAAACGCAAAGTTGAAGTAAGTGTATCAGAACAAGATGCCAATATTTATATAGACGGCAAACTAATGGCCAAAGGAAGTCATACGGTGGCCGTTCCCTATAAGTCTTGTGTAAATGTTAGGATAGAATTAGTTGGATACTTAAACTATGAGATTGATTTTTGCTTCAAAAAAAATCTGTCTAAGCCTCCCAAATCATATTTTATTAAACTACAGCGAGACGATGCTTATGACGCATCTATTCAGACAGATATTGCCAACATCGATATAGAGATAAAAACAAATTTGGGCAAAGATGATGCTTGGAAACTGCTCAATCAAATCATTCTAAATTACTTAGATGTAATAGAAATTACCGACAAAGAAACCGGATATATTCGTACCGCTTGGCAATTAAAAACCTTTAAGCAAAATACTATTAGAACGCGCATAATTGCAAAACAATCGTCTGACGACCCCCTAGCCTTTAAAATAAAACTCATTAGTGAAGAATCGCGAAGAGTGCTAACGAGTGTAAAATCTGACGAGCTTTATAGAGAATGGGACCGAGTTCTCAGAAAATACAAAGACGTAATTTCTGAAGCCCAATCACGATTGTAATTTAATAATCATTAATTGCAGCTTGAAAAAAAGATGCCTCTAATGAGGCGCCTTTTTTGTTTAGAGTACAAAGCGATAAGTCGCCTTAATTAAAAATGTGTTCTGTGGTGGTTGGCTAAGGAGTTGATTGTCTATAATTTCACTAAAACTATTATAAGGATCTCCTATACCGTCGATTCCTTGAGACCAAACCAAAAAAATATCTGAACCTGGATTGTATTCCCATCTAATTACTAGGTTAGATCTAAATTGTACAAAGGCAAAATCTGGATTTCCAAAACTGTAATCGGCTGTCCCATCTTGATCTTCGTCTACCAAATAACCTCCATCGGTACTGCTAATCTGCCCATCACTATACCAGGTTACCCTATCGTTTAGGTCTTTAGCTATAAGGTCGTTTACATAATTAAAGTTTGTATATGCAGCCCTAAATATAAAAGGTTGCCCATAATATTGTATGGTTAAGTTTGGATTAATATTATAATTTATACGAAATGTCGTCGAAAAACTATCATTATCTATCTCACCCAAAATATAACGCATAGTACCATTATAATCTCGTTGACTAACATATTGAGTCTTGTTTGGGTTTTGCTGATACTGCAACTCCGCAGATAAGCTCAAAGAATTTATTGGCTGATAACGGAACCTCAACACATATCGCCTCAAATTAAAGTTATCTTGCTTGGCATCAGAATGCACATATCCCACCGTAGTGCTTAGTTTTTAACACATCGTTAGTTAGCTTAACTAAATAGACTACGTCTATTAAAAGAGTATGACAGTTTTTGAGAAATCTTTAGTGTAAATTTAACACTAGTAGACCGCTTTTAAAACACACAAAAATTAAATCTACACGCCTTGTATTTCAAATAAATAACAGTACATTTGCACCCCGATTTTATCCAAAAGAAGGAATGTTTAATACAAAAAATAAATAGTGTGGATACATTAAGTTATAAAACAATTTCTGCTAATAAAGCTACCGTTACAAAGGAATGGTTGCACGTAGACGCTGAAGGACAGACGCTTGGACGTATGGCTTCTGAAGTAGCAAAGTTACTTCGCGGAAAGCATAAACCAAGCTTTACCCCGCACGTTGATTGTGGTGACAATGTGATTATCACAAACGCAGAAAAAATAGTTCTAACAGGTAAAAAATGGGAACAGAAGTCGTATATCCGTCATACAGGCTACCCTGGTGGACAACGTTCACTTACCGCTCAAGAACTACAAAGTAAAAATCCTGCTCGCGTTGTCGAGAAGGCAGTAAAAGGAATGTTACCTAAAAATAAATTGGGTTCAGAGCTTTTCAGAAATTTAAAAGTGTATTCTGGTTCCGATCACGGACAAGATGCACAGAAACCTAGAACAATAAATCTTAACAAGTAATGGAAATTATTCACAAGATTGGTAGAAGAAAAACTGCTGTTGCTCGTGTGTATATGTCTCCTGGTAAAGGAAACATTACCGTTAATAAGAGATCGTTCGAAGATTACTTTACAACCGATACACTTCGCTATAAAGTGAACCAACCTTTTGCATTAACTGAGAATGAAGGAAACTTTGATCTTAAAATTAATGTTTTTGGAGGTGGAATCACTGGACAGGCAGAAGCGGTACGTTTGGCAATCTCTAGAGCGCTTTGCGAATTAGACGAGGAAAACAGAGTGGCTCTTAAGCCAGAAGGATTATTGACTAGAGACCCTAGAATGGTTGAGCGCAAAAAATTCGGTCAGAAGAAAGCGCGTAAAAAATTCCAGTTCTCTAAACGTTAATACTCCGCACCAGCAACAGTGTTGGTGCCATCGTTCATTTATAATTATTGAATTAAATAAGCTGTTATTCTTTGCATTAGCAAAGAAGTTAGTTTAGCATCTAAACCACCCTCAATAGGTGTGTTGCTATCTAATACAGAACGTAAACTAAAACAAAATGGCAAATATTGAAGTAAAAGAATTACTCGATGCTGGTGTACACTTTGGACACCTAACAAGAAAGTGGAATCCAAACATGGCTCCTTATATTTATATGGAGCGCAATGGGATTCACATTATTAATCTCTACAAAACTGCTGCAAAAATCGAAGAGGCTAACGAAGCCCTTAAAAAGATTGCAGCTAGTGGTCGCAAAATTCTCTTTGTAGCTACCAAAAAACAAGCAAAAGACATCGTTGCAGATAAAGCTGCCGCTGCCAACATGCCATATATCACAGAGAGATGGCCTGGTGGAATGCTTACAAACTTTGTTACAATCAGAAAAGCCGTTAAGAAAATGGCTTCTATCGATCGTATGAAGCAAGACGGAACTTTTAATTCGTTGTCTAAAAAGGAAAAACTGCAAGTAACCCGTCTTAGAGCTAAGTTAGAAAAGAACTTAGGTTCTATTTCTGATATGAGCAGACTTCCTGG
>QIIH01000104.1 GCA_003229235.1 Flavobacteriales bacterium
ATTTCTTTAAATTTTTCTCGGTCTAGCGAATCTAAACTCACATTAATACTGTTAACTCTATTCGCTTTTAGGGTATCGATAAATTTATCGATGATAACGGCGTTAGAAGTAATAGAAAGCTGGACAGGTAGCGAAGACAATTTTTCTAAAATAACCGGAATATCCTTTCTAATTAAGGGTTCTCCACCCGTTAATCTGATTTTTGTTACCCCGTGATCTACAAATGTTTTTGCGATAGTGTAAATCTCTTCGTAGGTCATTAAATGACTTCTTGGAGAAAGAGGAACACCTGCCTCTGGCATACAATAGGTGCATCTAAGATTGCATCGCTCGATAAGCGAAATGCGCAAATAGGCATGGTCTCTACCATGGGAATCTGTCAATATGGGTTTTGTTTTGCTCATTAATCGTGTCTTGCGCCTTTAAGGATTCTAAATATGTGTAAAATGGAAGGAAATATTGCATCCATAGATTCTTTTGCTCCATTTGTTGAGCCTGGCAATGCCAGTACCAATGTATCGTTTATTGTGCCTGCTACACTTCTGGAAAGCATAGAATATGGAGTTCGGTCTTGGCCATAACTTCTTATTGCCTCTTCGATTCCGGGTATTTTTCTGTCGAGGATTTCGTTTAAAGCTTCTGGGGTTACATCTCTGGACGACAGACCTGTTCCGCCAGTAAATATCACTAAATCTACACCATCATTAGCATAATGTTTTGCCTTTTCTTGAATTAAATCCTTCTCGTCGGGGATAATTATATAATCTGAAATTGTCACTTTACAAGTCTCAAGTTTGGCGATAATGGCCTTCCCGGCTTTGTCTTCTTTTTGTCCTTGCGAAATAGTATCCGAACATACAATTACGGCCGCTTTTAGGTCTTTTCTAAAACGATCACGAAAGTCTGACTTTCCACCTTTTTTGTTCAGTAATTTTATATGATGAATCTCAATTCCCTTGTCTATTGGCTTAAGCATATCGTACATGTTTAGGGCGACAATACTCGCTCCGTGCATGGCCTCAACTTCTACACCTGTTTTATAAATCGTTTTAACCGTGCAGAGAATTGTAATCTCCAAGCCATTAATCTCATATTCGATCCCCGTAAATTCTATAGGAAGCGGATGACAATCTGGGAGCAAGTCCGGCGTCTTTTTTACCCCTAATAACCCAGCTGCCTTGCTCATGGCAAACACATTTCCTTTTGGCACAGTATCGTTCTCGATAGCCGTTATAGTTTTAGGTTTACTCACCTTAACAACCGCTTGGGCTGTTGCTATGCGAAGGGTGTTGGGTTTTTTCGTGATGTCTACCATATCAATTTGATATTGATTATTGTTTATTTATTATTTGAAGCTGTTTTGCGAGAAGCAATGAATATTGCTGTTAGTTCTTTAGACTCATTTAAAAGTACTTTGGCATTATTTTGGTCAATTATCTTTTCATCTATACTGAATTCAATCCAAAAATTAGATTCATCTATTTCTTCAATGACTATACTTAGCTTGGCAATAAAACTTGGTTTTGATTGTGCAATACAGCTAGCTCTGTAATTTGCGGCAACAGAAGTCGAACTACGAATAAGTTGCTTTTTAATATGATTAGCTAAATAGGTATTTGGAAACAACGCTGTGATTTTGACACAATCGTGTGCAAATAATTTGGTTCTATGTTTTAACTGTTCTTTCATAATAGTCAATAGTCAATAGTCAATAGTCAATTAGGAGTTAACCTTCCATTGATGCGATTCGTCTTCGAATAATTCTTTCCCAAAAACTGGGACCTTGGCTTTAATTTCTTCGACTACAAATTCTAATGCTTTAAATACTTCTTTGCGTCTAGGAGATGATACAAAAACAAATAGGCAAATTTCGCCTGCGTTTACAGCGCCTAGACTGTGATAAATATGCATGCAGGTTAAATTAAATTTGACAAAAGTGGCTTCTCTTATTTCGAAAAACTTTTCGTTTGCCATATCTTGATGTGCCGTGTATTCGATGGCAGTAATTGCTTTGCCATCTATTTGATCTGCCCTTACCTGCCCCAAAAATATATTGTGAGCGCCAATGGTAGTTTTAGATTGATGTTTTGCGATAGAATTCCCTATAAACTCAGCGGAAATTGCACCTTCTACAAATACATTTTTTGCTTTTTTTTCTTTCATTTTGTTTCGAGCTTAAGGTGATGTAATAAAGCCACGGCCCCACCTTTTAGGCTATGGCAATTATGCATGTTGTGCTTATTTAAAATAGTTACTGCTTTTTGTGATCTATTTCCTGTTTGACAAAATATAATGTTGCTCTTATCTGAATGGATTTTATCTAAATTTTGCTCTAATTTGCCTAAAGGAATTTGCACACAATTTTCAAGTAAAATCGCTGGTAATTCGTCTTTTTCTCGTACATCGATAAACTGTACATCTTTAAGCTGAATCGCCTGCGTCATGGTAATTTCTGGTTCGGGTGCCTTGCAAAATGCTTCGTAATTATACTCAGAGAAACTATCTTTTCTTGCCAATACTTTAGATATTTCGTTAGGAGATTTGGCTAATTTTAAAGAGACAGATTCAGACGTTTTAGCATTATAACACAGTAGCTTGCCGCTTAAAATTCCGTCGAAGCCTAATACAATTTTGAGCACTTCGTTGGCTTGCATAGCGCCAATAATTCCTGGTAATACTCCGAGTACACCTACCTCAGAGCAATTTGCCACGGAGCCTGCTTTAGGCGCATTAGCAAACAGACAACGATAACTTGGCCCGTCTTGATGATTAAATACAGCAACCTGCCCTTCGAACTTATAAATGGCTCCATAAACCACGGGTCTATTCGTGATAATCGCAGCATCCGAAATTAAATAGCGTGTCACAAAGTTGTCGGTACCATCTACAATAATATCATAGCTGTTAAACAACTCCAAAGCATTGTGAGGTGTTAGTTTTTCTGGATATGCTACTATATTTATTTTTGGATTTAAATCTTCTAACCTTTTTTTTGCTGCCAAGGCTTTGTTACGCCCCAAAGAGCTTGTGCCAAATAAGATTTGACGCTGTAAATTAGATTCTTCTACTATATCAAAATCGACAATGCCAAGCGTTCCGATTCCAGCTGCGGCCAAATATTGCAGTACAGGACAACCTAGGCCACCAGCACCTATCACCAGTACTTTTGCCAGAGATATTTTGTCTTGACCAATTTGGCCAATCTCCTCTAAAACGATATGTCTGCTATATCTTTCCATACTTTTAACCTCCCGAAAATGGCGGTAACAATGCTATTTCTTCATCTGTGAGAATTGTATCTTTTGCTACAATTTCAAGGTTTTGAGCCACCTGAAAGTCCTTTTCTTTTAACTTTGGATACTTCGAATACAAATCTTCGAGTAAGTGTTGAACTGTAGATTTCGTAAAAACTAAAGTCTCTTCAGAACGCTGTGTAACTTCTGCCAACAGCCCAAAATATTTAATTGTCAAATTCATCTTTAATTTCTTTCAGTTCGCTAGGAGTGTTTATGTTC
>QIIH01000025.1 GCA_003229235.1 Flavobacteriales bacterium
ATTCCTTTTGGAGGAAACGTTATTACCGAAGATATTAAAGAGGGTTGCTCTATTATAGAAAAGCAAGCCGAATTGCTTAAAATTAAGTTTGGTTCGGCATGGCCGGGAGAAAATAAAGACAATGAGATTGTATCTATTCCAGGGCTAAGAGGAAGAGAGCCAAAAGAAATTACACTTAAGAATTTATCTAAGATTATTCATGCTAGGGTTGTTGAGATAGTTGAGCAGGTGTATTTAGAAATAAAAAATTATGGTCACGATGAGCAAAAAAAGAAACTTATCGCAGGCATTGTACTAACTGGTGGAGGTTCACAATTAAAGCATCTTAAACAGTTGGTAGAATATATTACCGGAATGGATACTCGAATTGGATATCCTAACGAACATTTGGCTGGGGAAAGCGATAGCGAGACAACAAGTCCGATGTTTGCAACAGCGGTAGGATTGGTATTGAGCAGTTTGGACGTAAAACCCAAAAACGAAGATGAGACAGAGGCGGCTGTAGAAGGCACCGAAGTGGGAGTTACACCTGATACTGAAGCAACAGACGAACAAGAACAGAAGCCCGAAGAACGGAAACGATTTTTTGATAAATGGGCCGAGAAGTTTAAAGACTTTTTAGATAATGCCGAATAGGCGAATTAATCTCACAATAGACTAACTATGAGTAGTAACAGTGATCTAGACAATATTAAATTCGATCTTCCGATAAATCAGTCGAATGTTATTAAAGTAATTGGAGTTGGTGGCGGAGGAAGCAACGCAATTAACCACATGTTCCAACAGGGGATAAAAGGAGTAGATTTTGTGATTTGTAATACAGACTCACAGGCCCTTGAAAACAGCCCGGTTCCTAATAAAATTCAGTTAGGAATAACGCTTACCGAAGGCTTAGGCGCTGGAGCAAATCCTAGTGTAGGAGAGCAAAGTGCTGTTGAGAGCATGAAAGAGATTCAGAGCATGCTAAGTACGAACACTAAAATGGTCTTTATTACTGCAGGAATGGGTGGTGGAACCGGAACTGGAGCTGCTCCAATTATTGCCAAAATGGCAAAAGAAATGGACATTCTTACCGTTGGAATTGTGACTATTCCTTTTCAATTTGAAGGTAAAATGCGTAACGATCAAGCCCTTATAGGCGTCGAGAACTTACGACAGAATGTAGATTCGTTAATAGTGATTAATAATAATAAACTGCGTGAAGTATACGGAAACTTAGGCTTTAAGGCAGGTTTCTCTAAAGCAGACGAAGTGCTTGCTACCGCTTCTCGTGGAATTGCCGAGGTAATTACGCATCACTATACTCAAAACATTGACCTTCGTGATGCTAAAACTGTTTTGGCAGATAGCGGAACGGCCATCATGGGGTCGGCTACAGCTTCTGGTGCAAGTCGAGCACACGAAGCAATTACAAAAGCTTTGGATTCGCCTTTGTTAAATGATAACAAAATAACTGGAGCCAAAAATGTATTGTTGTTAATAGTTTCTGGGTCTGATGAAATAACGATAGACGAAATAGGCGAAATAAGTGATTATATCCAGAATGAAGCTGGCCACAGCGCCAATATAATTATGGGAGTTGGCGATGATAAAAAGCTTGAAGGAGCTGTTTCTATTACAGTAATAGCTACTGGTTTTGACGCCGAACAACAAAATGAGATTGTTAATACAGAGTCTAAAAAAATAATCCACACCTTAGAGGATGAACAGGCTGCACAGCAAGTTTTGGTTTCTGACGATAGTATAACTACAAAAGGCAGTTTACCTCTAACAGTAAATCAAACTGTCGAAAAAGAAATCATTAAACACACCTTATTTGAAGAAGAAGAGCCTCAATCTGAAGCCTTAGATTCTGATGAAACAGAATATAAGTTTGATGGATATATAGAAACTACAGACTTCTTAAGAGAGATTCCAGTAGTTTATCAAGAGGTAGATATTCATCATATTGCCGAGTTTGAGCAGGTTGTAATCAACGAAATGGATGTAAGTGATTTTGAAATTATCACCGCTGATGCTCCAATAAAAAAACCTGAGGTATTAGAAGATGATTTGGCCTTTGCAGATACAGTTAGCGCACAGGAACAGATGCTAATGTTCGATATGCCACTTAGCGAGAAAGAACAGTATAGTGAGCCAATGATTGAGGTTGGCAGCTTAAAAGATGCCAAAGAAATCGAAGTAAACGACCCATTGGAGGTTGTTCCTATTACAGAAATTTCGCAAGAAGGCGTTAAGCGTTACAGTCTGGATGATTATCAAGAAGTAGAGAAAGGATTAACACAAGCGCAACCTCAAGTAGAGACAGAAGTAGAAGTAGCGGTCGAAGACGAAGAGCTAGTGATGGAAAAGAAAGTAGTGGAGACTCAAGAAGTAGAGGGGCCACTTCAAGAAGACGACGAAGACCCTATTAATAGCCCGATATCAAAACTATTAAAAGACCGTACCGAGGAGCGCAAACGCAAGTTAAAAGAGTTTAATTATAAGTTTAGAAACAGTGCTTCTAAAATTGACGACATCGAAAAGCAACCAGCCTATAAGCGCATGGGAATTGACCTTGACGAAAATTCTTTAAATGATAGAGATATTTCTAGAACCACGGTTAATTTAGACGATGATGATATTCAATTGAGACAGAATAATTCTTTTTTACATGACAATGTAGATTAATCGATTTGTTTGGTGTTATATTTCCCGTTAAGCCCGAAAGCAACTCTTTGTTTTCGGGTTTATTTTTTATCTTCGCACTCTATTTAAATTTAGAGTAACTATGAGTTTGCAATCACAAATAATGGACGCCATGAAAACGGCGATGAAGGCTAAAGACAGTCGAGCATTGGAATCATTGAGAGCAGTTAAATCTGCAATTTTATTAGCGCAGAGCGCCTCTGGAGCTAAAGAAGATTTAAACAAAGACGAAGAAATTGCCATTTTAATCAAATTGGTAAAGCAACGTAAAGACAGTGCCGCTATTTTTACCGAACAGAATAGAGAAGATTTAGCAACACCAGAACTAGAACAAGTAGCGATTATTTCGCAGTTTTTACCTGCACAGTTATCTGAAGACGAGATTGCTGCAAAAATAGATGCAATTATTGCACAAACAGGAGCAAGCTCTATGAAAGATATGGGAAAAGTTATGGGTATGGCCAATGGCCAAATGGCTGGAAAAGCAGATGGCAAGACCATCGCAATGATGGTTAAAAGTAAGTTAGAATAATATTTTTTAGACTTCGATTTTTCTAATAGTTAAAGAGAGGTTATAAATAAAGAGATTCCTGCCTTCGCAGGAATTAAGGCCGCGTACTTGCCCGAATCAATTTATTGAGGCGGGGTTCAACGTTGAGAAGTTGGATTGGAGTTTGTGGGACAGAATTAATACATAATGAGATTCCTGCCTTCGCAGGAATTTGGCCGCGTAGTTCAACTGAATAGAATATCAGATTTCGGCTCTGAGGGTTGGGGGTTTGAATCCCTCCGCGGTCACTACAAGCGCGAAGCCCAGCCCCGCAACGAAAGTTGCGGGGCTTTTTGTATTCCTAAACGAGCCAAGCTTGCTTGAGCGAGATCGAGGAATACAAAAAGCTAGCATGGCATGCCATGCGGCTTCGCATTTGCAAAGGGGAACGTCAAGGGATCACGAGCGTTAGTGAGTAATCCTGCATTGATGATGGCATGCCA
>QIIH01000459.1 GCA_003229235.1 Flavobacteriales bacterium
TACCATCGAATATAACTGGGGTTTTAAGGTTGTTTTTTAGAGTTGCTAAGTTTGGTGTTCTAAAAATACTCCATTCTGTGCTAATAACCAAGGCATCTGCATCCTGTGTTGCCTCGTACATTCCTTCAGAAAACGCAATAGCATCGCCTAATTTGGCTTTTACATTAGGCATGGCTTCTGGGTCATAAGCCGTTATTGTTGCACCTCTTTTTAATAGAGCATCTATCATATATAAAGAAGCAGCTTCTCTAATATCGTCTGTTTCTGGCTTAAAGGCCAAGCCCCACATCGCAATTTTTTTGCCTTTTAAGTCTCCGCCAAAATAACGTTCCATTTTTGGTATAAGGGCAGTCTTCTGAGTATCGTTTACCCGTATTACTGCATCCAAAATTTCGAAAGAATAATTAGAGTCTATTCCAGCTTTTCTAAGCGCTTTAACATCTTTAGGAAAACAAGATCCTCCGTAGCCAATCCCTGGGAACAAAAAGCGATTACCAATTCTAGAATCGGTACCCATGCCAACACGAACCTCATCTACATCTGCGCCTACTAGTTCACAATAGTTGGCCACTTCGTTCATAAAAGTAATCTTGGTGGCCAAAAAAGCATTTGAAGCATATTTAGTTAGCTCTGCCGATTTTTCGTCCATGATAATTATTGGATTTCCAGAGCGTACAAAAGGTGCATAAAGTTTTTGCATAAGCTTAATTGCGCGATCATTACTCGCGCCAACTACAATGCGTTCTGGTTTCATAAAATCGTCTACCGCAAAACCTTCTCTCAGAAATTCGGGATTAGAAACCACATCAAATTCAGTAGATGCATTTTTAGCGATAGTAGCTCTAACGATTTCGGCTGTTCCCACAGGAACAGTGCTTTTATCCACAATTACTTTGTAATCTGTGATGTATTTTCCAATTTGCTCGGCAACACCCAAAACATAGGATAAGTCTGCAGAACCGTCTTCGTCTTCTGGAGTTGGTAAGGCTAAGAAAATGATTTGTCCGTGATCGAGGCCTTCGGTTAAATGAGTGGTAAAAGTGAGTCTCCCAGCTCGGATATTGCGCTCAAACAGTACATCCAAATGAGGCTCGTAAATAGGTACATCTCCAGCGCGCATTCGCTCTACTTTGGCACTGTCTATATCGACACAAACAACATCGTTGCCTGTCTCTGCCAAACAGGTTCCTGTTACTAAACCAACATATCCGGTACCTACTACTGTAATTTTCAATGAATTATTTTTTAGTTTTCACTCTTCTTAAAACGTTCTTTGAGTACTAGCCAAATAAATTTAGAATTCCCTACTAAATACCTTTTCCACATTCGTCTTGGTTCTTGTAGGAATCTAAAAAACCACTCTAAGCCCACCTTTTGCATCCAATCGGGAGCTCGTTTGGTTATGCCAGCAACCACATCAAAACTGCCGCCGACGCCCATTATAAGGTTTATATTAGCCAGCTGTTCTTTGTTTTGATACAAAAAATTCTCCTTTATGGGAGAGGTTATAGCAACAAAGAGAATTTGTGCGCCACTTTGAGCAATTTCCTTAGCGATTAACGGCTCTTGCTCTTTTTTGAGCAATTTCCTTAGCGATTAACGGCTCTTGCTCTTTGATAAAATAGCCGTCACGATAGCCCGCAATGATGTGTTCACCATGTTGTTTTTGATAGAATTTGGCTACAGCTTTAACTACTTCTTCCTTGGCTCCTAGCAGATAAATAGAATAGCCTTCCCTATTTGCAAGACTCACCAAATTATGCATTAAATCGATTCCTGTAACCCGCTCTTGAAGTGGTTTATTTAAAAATCGAGATGCCCAAATAACAGCTTGCCCATCGGCATTGATGAGATCCGAGTTATTAACACTTTCGCGTAATTCGCGATCTGTTTGCATCTGCACAATCTTGCCTGCATTAACCGCAACATGATGAATTTGTTGTTTGTTTTGAATGGCTTCTTGGACCAACGACACTGTCTGATCCATATTGAGATTATGAATCTGAGTATTGAGCATCTGTATTCTTGTGGCCGTCATTGGTGCTAAAGGAGCTTAATGTGCTAAAGGAGCTTAATGAGGGCAAAAATACAAAATAGCGAGCAACTATTGGTTAAAAAATAATCACATAACTCCATCGAACGCTATTGCATCTTCGTTCAAGCGTTTTGAATTGATTTTGTTCACTATTTTAATAATTTGCTTCTTATATGCTAGATAGTCCTTGTTAAGGTAGGAATGGTTAAGTTGTCGAGCAAAGACTTGGTCTCTTTCTGCGGCAGAAAGCTCTTCGACGATTGGTGTCATTTCGTAAATCTGAAACCTACAACGCTTTATTCGCTCAAAACAATCCTGATTTTTGGTCAGAAACTCCAAAGTTTGTCTTAAATCGTCTGCATTTTCGTCGCGATATCCTATAAACATGGTAGATCGTAAACTAATCCCTGCCTTGCGAACATCATTCACAAAACGATCTAATCGAGCTACAGTAGTGCCTTTTTTCATGTCGTCCAACAAACGTTGAGACGCTGTTTCCAGGCCAAAGGAAATTCTAGTCAAGCCTGTATGTTTTGCTCTCCTTAAAGTCTCGTAATCTAATCCGTTCTTTTTTCTGCTGTCTACATGCACCGCACAAAACCAGATAGGATTGTCGACTATGGCAGGTAGCTCATCAATTAAGTTATTCCAAAGGGCTACATTAGAGTTGAGCTTAAGGTCGGTAAATGCAAATATGTTAGTATCTACCTGCTTGCTAAGTTCTCGTAAATCTGACAGTACTTTTTTGCTCGATTGCGATCTATACGAGCGCCCGTTAACCAAAACAACATCACTACAAAAATTACATTTTCCCCAGCTACAGCCACGGCCTGTCATGTAAAGAATTATCCTATTGGGGTATTTATCCCATAGAAAATCCGAATAGTCGGGTACTGGCAGTTGTTCAAGTTCTTTAAAAATATAGTTGTTCTGAACTTTCTTATTTTCTTTTGAATAGACTCCTAGATATCCATAAATAGCTTTATTCTCAAAGAAATCGACCAATAATTACTGGAATTCCTTTTTTTTGCATTTGGGCAACTACTTTTTTGCAAATACTGTAATTCTCGGTATAAGTAGAAAATAAAACTAAGTCAGAATTTGGATTTATCTTTGAAATCAGTGAGCTAGTTAGCCTGCTTTTGTTTAAAAAGCGCTCTTTGATAAAAGAGAGACTTTCTACTACTAAAATAGCTTTCCTAACAAATTTTAACTGAATAAAAATGATTTAGTTCTTAAAATAATCTAAGCGAGTTTCTACTTTTTCTCTTTTTCGAGATTTGATACCATTGCTCAAAGGGCTAATCACTTCTAAATTAAATCCAACTTCCCGAATATATCACGCAAGTAAGCCCATAGAAATTGTTGGGTAATACGAAAAATTGTTAAGATCGATCAGGGTTATTTTCTTAGTGGTCATAGCAGTGTTTAACTTTTTAATTCAAAACAAAAAGACCCTCTTGTAATTGCTTAATAGACTCCAGAAGATTCTCTAATTTAAGAATAGATTACTTAGGTAACCACATACTTTGTAAGATGGTTAGTCAAAAGTTTTTGTTTGATACAAAATTGCTTCGCGCACTAACACTAAATACAGGGGGACGCTGGTGTAGGTGAAAAAGTTTCCAGCAATAAAGACTATTCCTCCTAAGCTTACAAAATAAAAAATATGCACTCGCTTTAGTTTGAAGCTAAAAAATGTTTTTCCGTAGATAAACAAATATAAAAGTGCGCCACAAATTCCCCAAAAGAAGAACAGGTCTACAAAGTCCATTTGAGACCTCAGTGTGAAATCTTTAACTCCTCCAAACAAATAATTTACAAGCTCCCAATTTTCTTGAATATAGGGCAAAGTCTGGTCTAAAAACAACTGATCTCTATATGAAAGTAAGGAGGTTAATATGCCCTCGTCTTGCCTTATTTGCGAAAACTGCGGGACATGGTATAAAATAACATACAACCCGAGAATTGTTGCTATTGTGCCTATAGAAAGAAGTAATTTTTTGTACTTAAAGGTGCTGTCAAAAACTACTAGCAAAGCAAATAAAAACATTCCCAAATACAAAGACTTAGTCCCTACAAGAAAGCAACTTATTACAACCGCCCAAAACTGCCATTTTTGAAACATTTCGCGTTTAAATACAAAATAAAAATACCCTAAAGCACAAAAATAAACATAGGTGCTGGTCGAAGATGTGAGCAGTAGGCCATTATAGCCAAATCGTGATCCGGTATAAGTTTTTAACACATATACATCTGCAATCAAGCCAATGACAATTAGCACAAAATTTAGTGCTAAAAACCACTCAAAAGCCTTAAATAATTTTTGTCTCCCTTTAAGAGTTAGGCTATAGGTTGTAAAAAATGTGAAGAGTATAATAGGGAATGCAAAACGGCTGAAGGTAACCAAGTTGTTTATCGAAAACGAAGGGTCTATAAACCATTGTCCAAAACTAAATGCCCCAACAAGTAGCAATAAGCGCTTAATCCATATGGCATTTTGCCTAAATCTATAAATGATTGCCGCAAACAAGCAAGCCAAGAAAATCGCTTTGACAATTTTTTGTGCATCAGTTTCATGGCCTTGATATCGTACAAATTTTGAGTATGACTCAACTAAAACGAATACTACAAAAAGTAGCAATGGCACATAGCTTTTCGCTACTAAAGAAAGTTTTTTTGATATGGCCCAATCATACTCCATATTACATCACTTGATAGGTGTGTTCTTGATTCGTATTCTCGATAAACTTTTTTAGACAAGCCAAAGAATACCGAGTAAATGCTTTAGGATGCCCAATGATAACAAAATAGCCATCCTTTGAGCCGTTTTTTTGATAGCGCCTAAACGCCTTTGATAAATAACTTGCTTTAAAACCATCCATACTCACAACACTGTTAGAATAACGAGTGAGCAAGCGAAAAATGTCATTTCCTTCTTTGTTAATAGCGCTTCCATCACCGAAAGCTATGTGTTTTGAGCCGCCAAATAATTTAATCCAAACAAATCGCCAAAAAAAAATAGGCGATACGCGATGAGCGCTAATTGGAATTTCTGTGAAACTACCATTAGAATCGTTTATAGTCAAATCTTGTGAAAACTTATATTGAGTTGCAAAGGGTTGCACTTCTCTAAAGTCGTATTGTTGCTGATCTGATTGATAAAATCCTTTAGGAAATACAGTACTGTCTACATAGATGCTATTTTGAGCTAATGCTTTTGCAATTGGTTCGAATGGTTGGGCACTCCATCCTCCAGCACGGAACGAAGTACAAGCAATCCCTGTAATTTCTTTTATATGATCGTGATATCTTGTTACCAGCTCCAGAACCTCATCCGAGCTAAAATCTGACAATTTATATCGCCTAGTGTTAAACTCCCAAAGACCGTCGTTATAAAATGAATCTTCCCAATGCGGATGAATATGCAACTGCATACTGTGACCAGCAC
>QIIH01000270.1 GCA_003229235.1 Flavobacteriales bacterium
TCCATCGCCCACAGGGTCTACATAAATAACGACGCCATCTATTTCTAAAACCATGGTGGCATGAGAAATAGGAGTTACTTTAAAAGTGGATTTTTGGGCAACAGTATCTGTTGTTTTCTCTGTTGTCTGAGTTACCGAAGTTTGCGCAGTCTTATCGTTCTTGCAACTAACAAGCGCAATTAAAAAGCAAAAAGGTAAAAGGGGATTTTTCATTTTGTGAAGTTTGCTATAAACCTGAGTTAGACCTAAACTGTAAACAAACGTTAGGTCGAACTCAGGTTTTATCTAATAAAGATAATAAGAATTTAGTTTTACACCTAAGCATTTAAGTCTTTAACACCATCATAATGTCGGTACGTTTGTATGGGTTGCCTTCTTTGAGAGGAACTTCTACAAATCCGTATTTTTTATAGATATAGATTGCATTTGCAAGTTTGGTATGCGAATATAAAAAGAGCCCAACCTTATGAAGTCATCTTTACTTTTTCTATTTCCTAAAAAATGACTGAAATTCATCCATATTTTGTTACTTTTCTTATGCGTAGCTCTGCTATGCCTTACGAAAAGTGCCTCATCTGTACAAATTTCACCTCATTTTCGGTTAAAAACAAAAAGTCAAGATGACTTCTATACGAACTGGCAAAGTCTAGGCAATGTTGCATAAGTTTTTGTCCAATATTTTTGCCTCTTTCTGTAGGTAAAACTGCCATTTTGGTGAGTTCGTAGGTAGTGTCATCTGCTTTAAATAAGGCCACTGTGCCAACCACGCGCTTACCTTTTAACGCAAAGAAAATCTCTCCTCCAGGATCGATTACATATTTTATGGGGTTACTCAGAATCTCAAGATCATAAGATTCGACATAAAAAAATCTGTCCAGCCACTCTATATTGAGCGATTTAAAAGCTGGAGCAAATTCTTTTTGGAATGGAAGAATCTCTATTGACATGTTATATTTTGCTATCTACGTATGCTAAGGTCTCTTGTTCAACGTTTACTGCAGCTTGATAAATCTTTTCGGCTTTAGATAGAATCTCGTCTGCAAAGGTTCGGTCTTTAATGTCCTTCGCATTGATACGAACGTTTAAGTAAGCTCCTAAAACTGCAGTTTTTGCGCAGAGTACACCAACGGCAGAATCGCTTAAAGAGCTTTGCATTCCATCGGTAAGCATAGCTTGCATCACTTCCATACTTTCGTAGGCAGTTTCCATTACTTGAAAAGGAATCTCGGTAGCATATATGGTTGCAACCTCGATAGCGGCTTTTCTTGCTTCTACTTCTTTTGGAGAATCTTTAGGCATTCTAAACCCGTCTACTATTTTATTAAAGGCATTGGTGTCTTCGTCTACCAAGTACAGAAGCTTGTTTTTATATGCTTGTCCTTTTTGCGCCCATTTCGAAAATTCCTCCCAACGATTGTCCCATCCAGCTTTGTGCGCCGATAAATTTGCAACCATAGTACCCAAAGCAACTCCAAGAGTCCCAACGTAGGCAGCAATAGAACCACCTCCGGGAGCCATAGATTCTCCGGCAGTTTCGTCTGCAAAATCGTCTAGCTTAAAATCGACCAGTCTTTTTGTGTCCGATTTGAGCATGTACTCAATAATTTTTTCTTGCGGATTAAATGGTTTTAAATCGTCCAAGCCTAAAGACTTTACAGCGATTTTTATCTTTTCACTTTCAGAAATACCTAGAGACCGCTGTTGTTTGATCAAAAAGAAATCGGCGGCATCTAGCATGGCCTGCAAGGGAACAAGCCCAACAAGTTCGGACCCTGTAACTCTCAAGCCTCTTTCTTCTGCAGATTTGCAGCTTTCATCGAAGGCAACATGCATAGAAGTAATAGAAATATTGGTAAGATTGTAGGAGATTTGCGCTATTCCGTATTCGTCGATATACCATCCAATTCCTTTAACCGCTTTTAGTTTGCCAGGAACTCTTTCTGGTTCTCCGTTGGCGTCTAAAACTTTTTTACCTGTAATGGGATTACCTTCTCTTTTTATACGTCCAGCTTCACGAATGTCGAAGGCAATTGCATTAGCTCTACGAGTAGAAGTTGTATTGAGGTTTACGTTATAAGCAATTAAAAAGTCACGAGCAGATATGGCTGTAACCCCAGTTTTTGCCACATTGGCCGAAAATTGAGCAGGACCAAAATCTGGTGTCCATTCTGGATTGGACAATTTGTTAGACAATCCTTCGTATTCTCCAGAACGGCAATTAGAAAGGTTTTTTCGTTTTTCTTGTTTGGCAGCGCCTTCATAAAAATAACCTGGAATACCCAGCTCTTTACCAACTCTTTCTCCTAGTTTATGTGCATATTTTGCAGTTTCTTCTATGCTGATATTAGAAATTGGTACTAAGGGGCAAACATCTGTTGCGCCAAAGCGTGGATGCTCTCCTGTATGCGTATTCATATCAATAAGTTCGGCGGCTTTTTTAATGAGTAAGAAAGCTGCTTCGATTACTGGTTCTGGCGCTCCAACGAAGGTTATTACGGTTCTGTTGGTTGCTTTTCCAGGATCGATATCGAGAAGTTTTACACCTTCTACAGTTTCTACTGTGCGTGCTATTTCTTGAATTTTTTGAGTATCGCGCCCTTCACTAATATTAGGAACACATTCTATAAGTTGTTTTTGCATTTGCAGATTTTTATCGCATCAAATTAACGATGTCATTTTTATATTTCTATTCCTCCGATAATTACTTTGTCTATTAGATTAGATCCAAAAGCATAGGGCAAATAGTTATAAGATGGAATTTTTTTAGTAATAATAATACTTGCTTTTTTGCCTTTTGTTATGCTTCCATGCGATTTTTCTAATCCCATAGCATAAGCCCCGTTCAAGGTGGCCGCGTTTATCGCTTCTTCTGGGGTAAGCTTCATTTTAATACAGGCCGCAGCAACCACAAAATTCATATTTCCGTTAGGAGCAGATCCTGGGTTGTAATCTGTAGCAAGTGCCAATGGCAAGCCAGCGTCTATAAGTTGTCTGCCCGCCGTATACGGAATGCTCAGAAAGTAGGAGCAACCCGGTAAGGCCACAGGCATGGTTTTACTATTTTTTAAGGCGTCAATATCTTCTGGCACTAGTACTTCGAGATGGTCTACAGATAACGCCTTGTGTTTTACTGCAGCGGCAATTCCGCCTATGGCGTTAAACTGATTAACATGCACTTTAGGTATCATATCATAAGAAGCTCCTGCAACTAGTAATTTCTCCATATCGGAAACCGAGAAATACCCATCCTCACAAAACACATCGATATAATCGGCGAGTTTTTCTTGGGCAATTTTAGGCAAAATGTTTGCGATCACGTGATCGATATAACTAGCAGAATCGTCAAATTGATTAGGTACTGCATGAGCTCCTAAAAAGGTTGTCTTAATCGCTACAGGATAATTTGCATCTAGTTTTTTTGCAGTGCGAAGCATTTTTGCCTCTGCCTCTAGAGTAAGCCCGTAACCACTTTTAATTTCG
>QIIH01000121.1 GCA_003229235.1 Flavobacteriales bacterium
CTCTAGCCCCTTACTAGTGTGTTTTTGCATTCCTTCACTTTCTAAAATTGTGAAGTCATACAAAACCGCTCACAAAATCTGAGGACGCAAACAAGTTGCGACCATCGAACCGATCTTTGTTCACGTACCCACGCTTCGCAGACGGGGCCTTTTAACGTGTTCGTTAAAAATTCTGCATTTACCTTAACACGTTCGTCGATAACCGAAAAATGTTACGTCCGATGTTGAGCGCCGATTCTTGCGGAGCAATTTGCACTTGGGCTTCGAAGCTTTAGCGAAGAAGCCTGCAAAGTTGCGGAAGCAAATGCGGTCGATTCAGTAAATTTTGAGGGGTTTTGACAAAGTCAAAAATCGACTAAAAAGAAGGCTCTTTCTTTTGCAACTTATCTTTGAGCCAGCAAAGAAAAGTTGAGAAGAATTTTGAATGTAATTTGAATTGATGTTCCGCTTCGCGGCTACCTCACTACAAATGTCTACTAGACATTTTGCGTTCGGCAATTAGGGCAATGGTAAAAAGAATTGAAAGAATAAGGGAATTTTGTAAACATCTAATAAATGTACCATTTATTTAGTAGTCAGTAGTCAGTAGTCAGTAATTCTAATTGTAAGAATTTAACAACCTCAACACTAAGTACTTGCTCCTAGTTCCTAATTACTAGCTCCTAGCTCCTAGCTACTAATTACTGCGTTTTTTATACGCTTCATCGCCTCTATGATATCCTCTGTAGACGCAGCGTAGCTGATTCGAATACAATTAGGATCTCCAAAAGCTTCGCCGGTAACGGTGGCAACGTTGGCATACTCTAAAAGATATAGAGAGAAATCTGAAGCCGAGTTTATGGTTACTCCATTTAGTGTTTTGCCAAAATAACTAGAGATATCAGGGAACACATAAAATGCACCTTCTGGTTCGTTGGCAATAAATCCTGGAATGTCTTTTATAAGGCCTAAAATGATTTGACGTCGTTCTTTAAAAGCGTCAATCATAAACTTAATTCGCTCAGGCGAATTTGTCAAAGCTGTTATTGTAGCGCGCTGTGCGATACAATTTGCACCACTGGTAACTTGTCCTTGCATTTTATTACAAGCGCGAGCAATCCAAGATGGGCCACCCATATAACCTATGCGCCAGCCCGTCATAGAAAAGGCTTTCGAAATACCGTTTACAACAACCGTTCTGTCGTACATATCGTCAAAACTTGCTATAGAGGCATGGCCACCAACAAAGTTGATGTGCTCATAAATCTCGTCGCTCACGATTATTATTTGTGGATACTTTGCCAGTACATCTGCCAACCCACGAAGCTCTTCTTTAGAATAAACCGAGCCACTCGGATTACAAGGGCTGCTGTAGATTAGCATTTTGGTTTTAGGTGTAATAGCGGCCTCTAATTCGGCTGGGGTTACTTTAAAATCGTTGTCGATACTTGTTTTAATGACCACAGGAACCCCGCCAGCCACTTTACTAATATCACTATAACTCACCCAGTAAGGAGCAGGGAGTAAAACCTCGTCGCCAGGGTTTAATAAAACCATAGCTAGATTAGACAAAGTTTGCTTAGCACCGTTAGATACTACAATTTGAGAAGGCTCATAAGTGAGCCCGTTGTCTCTATTAAATTTGGTAATAATGGCTTGTTTAAGTTCGCCATATCCATCTACAGGAGTATACGAATGATAGTCTTGTGTTATTGCGTCTTTTGCAGCTTCTTTAATAAATTCAGGCACCGTAAAATCGGGTTCTCCTAAGCTTAGACCAATAATATCTTTTCCAGATTCTCTTAATTCTCGCGCCTTGGCGGCCATAGCCAATGTAGCCGAGGTGGCCATTTGGTTAACACGGTTAGAAAGTTGATTATTCATAGTAACTTATGCCGAAAGGGATGGTTTTAGGCCCATATCACGCAAGTGTTTAAAGTGAGCGATAACAGCCTTACGTGTAGTTTTGTACTCGTTGTAGGGTAAATTAAATTCCCGAGTTGTCTGTCTCACAATTTTCGAAATCTTGGTGTAGTGTACGTGACTAATATGCGGAAAAATATGATGTTCTACTTGATGATTTAACCCGCCAGAGTACCAATTCATAACTTTGTTCTTGGTAGAAAAATTTACCGTAGTAAACAATTGGTGAATAGCCCAAGTATTTTTCATGGTTCCAGATTCGTCTGGTAAAGGCATTTGAGCTTCTTCTACCATATGAGCTAATTGAAAGATTACGCTCAAAATAATTCCAGCTATATAGTGCATCATAAAGAAGCCGATAAGAATTTTCCACCAAGCGATGTCCATTATTATTATTGGTACGACTATCCAAATACTAACATAAATCAACTTTGTAAATACCAACATGCTCCATTGTTTGGATGGCTTTGGGAATTTTCCGTAAGATAATTTACGTTTTAGATAGCGCTTTGTTTGCAAAATATCTGAGGTAAGCATCCAGTTGAACGTTAACAAACCGTATAAAAAGACGCTGTAATACTGCTGAAATCTATGCATACGATGCCATTTGGCATGTTTAGAAAAGCGGATAATTCGTCCGGCATCCATGTCTTCGTCATGCCCGTGAATATTGGTGTATGTATGATGAAGCACATTGTGCTGTACTTGCCAGTTGTATACATTTCCAGCCAAAATATAGATACTGCTACCCAATACTTTGTTTACCCACTTTTTAGAAGAGTACGCCCCGTGATTTGCATCGTGCATTACGTTCATTCCTACGCCAGCCATGCCAATACCCATAACAAGAGTAAGTAAAATCTGGCTCCAAGTTGGAAGATCTAGTGTGAGCAATAAAAAATATGGAGTTAGGTAAATACTAAACATTACCACCGTCTTAAGATGTAGTCTCCAGTTTCCCGTTCGAGAAATGTCGTTATCTTTAAAGTAGTCGTTAACACGCTTGTTTAGTGTTCTAAAGAACTTCGCCGAATCTTTTCGGGAGAATGTAATCTGTGCTGAATTCATGACAATTTCTGTTTGTTAAAAACAAATTTTTTCAAGTGGCTAAGATAAGCATCTAATTAATACAAGAAGTGAGCAATATCATAAAAATATGCCAAGTTATCATACCTTTGTACTTTCTATATAAAAATGCAACAAATCGAACAATATTTTAGTGATTTAAGCGAGCAGCAATTAGCGCAATTTAAACTGCTAATGAGCTTGTATTCAGAATGGAACGACAAGATTAATGTTATTTCCAGAAAGGATATTTCTGAGCTTTATACACGTCATGTTTTACACTCTCTAGCAATAGCAAAAGTGCAGCCATTTAAGGCAGAATCGCGAATTTTGGACGTAGGGACCGGCGGTGGTTTTCCGGGCATTCCTTTGGCGATATTGTATCCAGATGCTAACTTTATTTTGGTAGATAGCATCGCAAAAAAGATTAAAGTAGTAAACGAAGTTGCCGAAGCTCTTGAGCTAAAAAATGTCACAGCTAAGGCTATAAGAGCCGAACAAGTTGAGGGTCA
>QIIH01000251.1 GCA_003229235.1 Flavobacteriales bacterium
CTTGCCCTACTTTAAGAGCGCCTTTTGCAAACAATTGTGCCAAACGAGCAGAGGTTCCTGTTCCGCAGGGAGAACGATCGATGGCTTTATCGCCATAAAAAACAGCATTCCTGCCATGCGAATTCGAATCGAGAGGTTTTCCCGTCCAAAGCATATGACTAATTCCGTTTATAGTATCGTCTTCTGGATGAATAAATTGGTTTGGATATTTTGCATTTAGTGCTTTGCGCAAACTTTGTGAAAACTGAATGATCTCTCCAGCCGAATAATGTTCTAAGCCCTTAAAATTTGCTTGTGGATCTACAATAGCATAAAAGTTTCCTCCGTAGGCGACATCAACATTTAATGTGCCCAAATGCTTAGATTCAATCTGCAAATCTTGCGTAGCTAAGTAACTCTTTACGTTGGTAAGCTCCACCCATTTTACCTTATCACCTTCTTGGGCATAGGTTATTTTGACCAAACCTGCAGGTGTTTCAAGATTGAGTTTGCCAGGGGTTTTTGGGATAATTATACCTTCTTG
Source organism: Flavobacteriales bacterium (assembly GCA_003229235.1). GTDB lineage: Bacteria > Bacteroidota > Bacteroidia > Flavobacteriales > Flavobacteriaceae > Gilvibacter. The sequence continues at coordinate 524 of QIIH01000251.1, forward strand.
TAGTGCCATTGTAACTGTGCCGATAGTACCATGGCCACACATAGGCAAACAACCCGAAGTCTCGATAAATAAAACACCGCAGTCGTTTTGAGGCTCGTTGGGCGGGAACAAAAAACTACCACTCATCATATCGTGGCCACGAGGTTCGAACATCAGTCCAGTACGAATCCAATCGAACTGAGCCAAAAAGTGCTGGCGTTTTTCGCTCATAGTTTCACCTTCTAATGGCGGATGCCCGTTTGTAACCAAACGCACAGGGTTGCCACAGGTATGCCCATCGATGCAATCAAAAACGTATTTACTCACTTTTAGCTTTAAGTATATAATTATTGATTCGTTCTTCTAAAATCGCCAAAGTAACTGTGCCTTGCTCTAAAATAACTTCGTGAAAATCACGAATATCAAATTCTTGTCCCAGCTCTTGTTCGGCTTTAATTCGTAATTCTCTAATCTTTAACTCTCCAATTTTATAAGACAATGCTTGTCCCGGCCACGAAATATAACGATCTGCCTCTGTATTTACTTCGTGAAGCGAAAGCGCAGTATTACTTGCCATATAATTCACTACTTCGTCACGGGTCCAGTTCATGGCATGAATACCGGTATCTACCACCAAGCGACAAGCCCGCCACATCTCGTATGTGAGTTGCCCGAACTCTTCGTAAGGCGTAGTGTACATCCCCATTTCGGAAGCAAGAAACTCGCTATACAAGCCCCAACCTTCGCCATAAGCAGACAAATACAAATTGCGTCTAAACCTTGGGATGCTATCTCCCAACTCGTTATTTAATGCTACCTGCAAATGATGCCCAGGCATTGCCTCGTGTACCGTAAGTGCAGGTAGGGTGTATAATGTTCGGCTAGGTAAATCGTAGGTATTAACCCAATAATAACCAGGGTCTGTACTTTCGCTAGAAGTGCCTACATAACGCCCACCTGTATATTTAGGTGCAATCGCATCCGGAACCGGAGCAACACCATAAGGTTTACGTGGTAAGGTCTTAAAGTATCTAGGTAATTGAGCATCTGCCCTTTTTGCCATATCACGAGCAATCATTAATAGTTCTTTAGGAGAGGTAGCATAAAATTGAGGATCTGAGCGCAAAAACAGCAAAAAATCTGCAAAACTGCCCTTAAATTCCAATTTTTCGATGATTTTTGCCATTTTTGCCTTAATTCTGGCAACTTCCTTAAGCCCAATTTCATGGATATCTTTGGCGGTATATTCTGTACTGGTGGTGTAAAAGTTTATTCGGTCTTGATAAAATTCGGCGCCGTCGGGAGTGGCAGAAATACCAATCGCATCTCTCGTATTTGGAATATACTCGTCTTCAAAAAAGGCTTTTATACGCTTAAACTGAGGTACAACAGTTAGGGAAATTACTTCTTGTGCCGCTGCTAAGACAGAATCTCGCTGCTGGGTTGTTAGGTCTGGCGGGAGGTTTTTAAAAGGTTTATAAAAAAAACTCTCATTAAAGTCTGTCACTATATGGTCGTCGTAGGTACTTTCATAACCAACAAACATTATTTTAGGCTGTGAAACACCTTTTTTGAGTCCTGCTCTCAAGTTTTCGAAATGCACATCTACAAATTGTGGCATTGCATTCAAAGCCTTTAAGTACTCTCTTGTTTGCCAGTAATTTGTTAAAGGCCTCGCACGATAATTCAGGTTTAAATGAAAACCAGAATCCGATAATAGCGGGTTTAAGTAACGCTCATATTTATAAAAAGCGATCTTATCTTTAAGTACAAACTGCAATAAAGTAAGCGAAATTCTATCCGTTTCAGAAAGGGTGCTTGCATCTATTTTATCTAATTTTTTAAGAAGTTCAGTTGCAAAATCTGCATCTTTCTTGTAGCGTTCTTTTGTAAAATTTCCTAAGGGAAAATCGTCTCTATTATAGCTCCTAAAACTATGATAACTATCAATAATTGCAGCCAATTCTGGGTTAGGACCTCCATTTTCAGGAACAGCACTAAACCCTTGCCCGATGGTAAACACAAAGGCCAAACAGCTAAATAATATTAAAAAATACTTATACTTTTTCATGAGTCCAAGTGTTATTAATTTGACGTGAAATTCCTAATGGGTTTTCATTTTTTAAAGCGTCTGGTAAGAGGTCGTTTGGCCAATCCTGAAAACTAAACGGGCGTACCCATCTTTTAATGGAATGTATTCCGACGGCGGTAAATCTGCTATCTGTAGAAGCAGGATACGGCCCACCATGTAACATCGCTGGGCACACCTCAACTCCAGTAGGAACCCCGTTAAATATGAGTCTACCTACTCTGTTCTGCATCGCATCAATTAACGATTGATAGTTATTTGCTTCTTGAGGCTGCGCAATTAAAGTACCTGTTAATTGACCTTCTAAAGAATTTACAATGGCTTCTAATTGGGTACTATCGTCGCATTGAACAATTATAGAATACGGTCCAAATACTTCTTGTTGTAACTGTGGGTTTTCTAAAAATTGTGCCCCATTAACCAATGCTAATGTTTGTCTTGCATAATTTGCCTGCTGCGGATTTTCCACTGCTACGACATTTGTTACTGCGCTGTGATTTAATGCAATCTGCCTGTTTTTTTCGTAAGACGAATGAATATTAGGATGTAACATCACGCTAGCCTCCTTGGTCTCAATTTCTGTAGACAATGCTGAGACAAATGCATCTAAAGACTCACCTCTAATTGCGAGAAGTACCCCTGGATTAGTACAAAACTGTCCTGTCCCGAGTGTAATTGAGCCAGCATATGTTTCTGCTAAATCTTGGCCATTGGCCGATAAAGCTTCGGGCAATATAACGACAGGATTAATACTTCCCATCTCTGCAAAAACTGGAATCGGTTCTTCTCTTGCAGCAGCTATGTCTAGCAAAGCCCTGCCTCCTCTAATACTTCCTGTAAAGCCTACGGCTTTTACATGTGAATGCTTTACAAGTTGT
>QIIH01000462.1 GCA_003229235.1 Flavobacteriales bacterium
GTAGATTTGGCCACTCCTTGATGCAGCATTTCGCCTAAGCTCATTTCTGGATTCAGTTTAACAAAATTCTTTTCTATTACACTTTCCATATCCATTAGGGTAAGAACAGCATCATCTTTATCGTGAGTAATAAGGGCTCCAATTCGAGCAAGCTCTTTGGTATATATAGAAAAGTCTAAAGTGTTTTTGGTTATCAAATAAGAGATTGCAGCGGTGATCATTAGCGGGACAAATAGCTCGTAACCCCCAGTAATTTCTGCTATTAAGAAAATAGCGGTAAGCGGGGCATGTAAAACGCCGGTAATGAGCCCAGCCATTCCGAGCAATGTAAAGTTACTTTCGTTTACTAAAAACCCAAGCCCAGAATTGTTTATCACTTTTGCCACAACGGTACCCAAGGCGCTACCCATAACCATGGTAGGGATAAAGATTCCGCCAGTTCCGCCAGCGGCGAAAGTAATTGTCATAGCAATAGCCTTAAAAACCGCAATTCCCAAAAGTAGCGCAATTACAACCCAGATATTATCTAAGTGAGCATCAAAAGGAGTCGCTCCTAGAGCAGCTAACGAGTTGCCATTTAAGAGGTTATTAATTATACTATATCCTTCCCCATAGAGTGGCGGAATAAAATAGAGTATCACACCAATAGCCAACCCACCGACCAATATTTTATACAATCCATTTTTGATTCTGCTAAAAACCTCTGTAATTGCAAAATACATTTTAGTAAAATAGATTGATGCAATTGCCGTAATCACACCGAGTGCTATATAAAATAAAGTGTCTTTAAAGAAAAAGCCTTCATCTACAGAGAAATTGAACAAATGCTCGCTGCCCATAAAAAAGTAGGAGGAGAGCACTCCAGAAATTGAGGCTAACAATAGGGGTAATAAAGACGCTAAAGTAAGATCAAGACTAAATACTTCTACCGCAAAAATAATAGCAGCAATAGGCGATTGAAAAATAGAAGCAATGGCTCCAGCAGAGGCACATGCTATCAATAATGTTTTGGCCTTACTATTTAAATGAAAGAGCTTACCAAGGTTACTGCTCAGAGCTGCCCCAGTAGCAACAGCAGGGCCTAGCAAACCTACAGACCCTCCGAAGCCAACAGTGATTGGCGCGGTGATTAAGCTCGAATAAAGAGAAGTAATTTTAATATTTCCTTGCTTTTTAGAAAGGGCAAACAAAATAGAAGAGATTGCATTTCTGATAGGCTTTTTAACCACAAATTTCACATAAAGCCATACGAGAAACAACCCAAAAATAGGCAAGATAAAATACCATTGGGTATTGGAAACTGCTAAGCCATTTTCTGCAATATTTTGTATTAAATAGGTGAGATTCTTGATTATTACCGCACCAATTCCAGCGAGTAGGCCAACAATAATGCTCAAAATATGAGTAAAGGTTTTATTCGAAATATGCTTATAACGCCAGACTAAGAAGCGATGCAATCTAGATTTATCACTGGCTGGCATATTGTTACAATTACTTAGGAGTATCTAAGATAAGCGAAAGTTCTTTAAGTTGTTCTGCATCAATATTTGCTGGAGCATCTATCATGACGTCTCTTCCAGAATTATTCTTTGGGAAGGCGATAAAATCACGAATGGTTTCTTGCCCTCCAAGAATGGCAACCAATCTGTCCAATCCAAACGCAATTCCGCCATGCGGAGGCGCTCCAAACTCGAAAGCGTTCATTAAAAAGCCAAACTGTTCTTTTGCTTCATCTGGCGTAAAGCCTAAATAGTCGAACATCATTGCCTGCGTGGCTTTATCGTGAATACGAATAGAACCTCCACCAATTTCGTTTCCGTTTAAAACCAAGTCGTATGCGTTGGCTTTAACAGCTCCAGGATCTGTCTTTAAAAGCGCTATCTGGTCTGGTTTTGGGGATGTAAAAGGGTGGTGCATTGCGTGATAACGCTCGGTATCTTCGTCCCATTCTAAGAGCGGGAAATCGACAACCCACAATGGTGCAAACACCTTAGGGTCTCTCAGACCTAAACGTTCGGCAAGTTCCATTCTAAGAGCGCTTAATTGGCCACGTACTTTGTTGGCTGCGCCAGAAAGCACGCAAATTAAATCTCCAGACTTAGCACCTGTTATTTCGGCCCATTTTGCCAAATCTTCTCGATCGAAAAATTTATCTACAGACGATTTAAAGCTACCATCTTCGTTACAGCGTACATATACCATTCCGAGAGCACCAACTTGAGGGCGTCTAACCCAGTCTATTAGTTTGTCTATGTCTTTTCTTGTATAGGTGTTTGCGCCAGGAACAGCTATACCTACTACCAATTCTGCCGAATTGAATACATTAAACTCTTTATGTTGTGCAATCTCATTTAGTTCGCCAAATTCCATCCCAAACCGAATGTCTGGCTTGTCGTTTCCGTAACGTTGCATAGCTTCGTCGTAGGTGATACGTGGAAACTCGGCTACATCTACATCATTAATTTCTTTTAATAAATGACGTGTTAAACCTTCGAAGGTATTTATGATGTCTTTTTGCTCAACAAATGCCATCTCACAGTCTATTTGTGTAAACTCAGGCTGACGGTCTGCTCGAAGATCTTCGTCTCTAAAACACTTTACAATCTGAAAGTACTTATCCATTCCGCCTACCATAAGCAACTGCTTAAAAGTTTGCGGCGATTGCGGTAAAGCGTAAAACTGCCCTTGATTCATGCGGCTTGGTACTACAAAATCGCGTGCACCTTCGGGAGTAGACTTTATTAGATAAGGCGTCTCAACCTCAATAAATTCTTGATTAGATAAATAATTGCGAACCGCAATAGTCACTTTATGACGTAAAATTAGATTCTCTTTAACAGGATTACGTCTAATATCTAAATAGCGATATTTCATGCGTAGGTCTTCGCCGCCGTCGGTATTGTCTTCTATGGTAAAAGGAGGAGTTAAGGCTTCGTTTAAAACAGTTAGATGAGAAACCAAAATCTCTATAGCCCCTGTTGGCATGTCGCTGTTTTTAGATACGCGCTCAATAACAGTTCCTGTAACCTGAACAACAAACTCCCGCCCTAAAGAACGAGCTTGTTCCATCATTGTTTTTGGAGTACGTTCAGAATCGAACACAAGTTGGGTGATACCGTATCGATCACGTAAATCGATCCAAATAATAAATCCTTTGTCTCTCGATTTTTGTACCCAGCCTGCCAAGGTAACTTCTTTACCTACATAGGATTCTCTTAACGCACCGCAATTATGGGTTCTGTACATTACTGTCTAATTTTTACGCTGCAAATGTAAGGGATATCAGCGAATAACTAAACGAATAGCAGACGATTTTGAGGCATTTAAACAATAATAAAAGGCCAGAGAATAGCACTGGCCTTTTATTAGAACTTCCTCTGGATTTGATGAATTTCCCCCAATTACTCACTCCTACTCCTATTTTATTTTAACGGTGTTCGTGAACCTC
>QIIH01000067.1 GCA_003229235.1 Flavobacteriales bacterium
AGTCCAATTTTTACAAAGATTTCTAAAAACAAATTCCTAGTGGAATTGGTGAAAAAGCAAAAATTAGATGTTTGGGAACACGACAACGAGTACGTTAGCTTGTTATATAAAGAACTGATCCAGTCTGAGCTTTATCAAAATTATTTAGCTGCTCCTAATAAAAAGCTTGAAGATCACAGGCAGTTTGCTGCAGAGATGTTTAAAAAAATTATTGCACCAAACGACAAATTGTACGATTATTTAGAAGACAAACGCCTTACTTGGTTAGACGATTTCCCTTTGGTAAACACAGGAATGATTAAGATGTTGCGTAAAATTTCGGCCACTACAGCAGATTCTCAAATTGTCCCAGAACTTTATAAAAATGAAGACGATCTTGATTTCGGAAAGAAGCTATTAAAAAAAGTAATTTTAAAAGACGAGGAACTCACAAAAGATGTAATCCAGAAAACGCCTAATTGGGACAAGGAACGCATAGCAGACATGGATATGATTATGATAAAAATGGGTCTAGCAGAGTTCTTGTATTTCCCTTCTATCCCTGTAAAAGTAACTATCAACGAGTACATCGAAATAGCTAAAGAATATTCGACTCCTAAGAGTAGTATCTTTATTAACGGGATTTTGGATAAATCGATAGGTGAGTATAAAGCAAGTGATCGCCTTAATAAAATAGGGCGAGGGCTTAGATAAATTTAAAATTTTGATTATTTTAGCAACTTGTAAAAAAATTAAATAATAAAAAGATGAAAAAATCAATTTTGATGTTGGCTGCCATTGCTACATTGGCACTTACTTCTTGCAAAGATAATGCTGCCGATAAAGTAAGCGATTTAAATGTAGAAGTTGCCGGAGATGTTGTAGCAAGTACTGCTAAGTTTCCAGTTATGGAATTTGTAGAATTAGAACATGACTTTGGAACAATCGATCAAGGTACTAATGTAGAGTACTTGTTTAAGTTCAAGAACACAGGAGATGCTCCTTTAGTTGTTGTAGATGCTAAGTCTAGTTGTGGATGTACTGTTCCAACTTGGTCTAGAGAATCAATTCCTCCAGGAGGCGAAGGTGAGATGTTAGTTAAATTTAACGGGAGTGGTCAGAATCAAGTGAGCAAAACTGTTACAATAACTGCGAACACCAAAAACGGAAAAGAGCTTATTAAAATTAAAGCTTTTGTGACTCCTAAGGCTGGCGCCGTAAGCGGATCACCTGTTCAAGCTAATTAAACTTCAGGAAACTAGAAGTTAACTAAATAGGAAGCTAGAAAGCGATAATGGGAGATTTACAGAGTTTATTACCCTTTGTGTTAATGTTTGTGGTAGTGTATTTTTTTATGCTACGGCCGCAAATGAAACGTCAAAAAAAGGAGAAGCTATTTGCTTCTGAACTTAAAAAGGGAGACCGTGTTATCACTAAGAGTGGTATGCACGGTAAAATACTCGACTTAAATGACGACGGAACTTGTATTATTGAAACAGGAGCTGGTAAGGTAAAGTTCGAACGATCTGCTCTTTCGAAATGAGTAGCAAGTTAAATGCACCACCGCCCGCTGTTAAAAGCAATAAATAAAAAAAGCCGCTCATTGAGCGGCTTTTTTATGAATTATTTTTAGAATTAGCTTTTTGGGATGCGAGCTTAGCAATATTTACTATAACTTCTACGGCCTTTACCATGCTTTCTGCAGGAACATACTCGTAACGTCCGTGAAAATTATGTCCGCCAGCAAAAATATTTGGGCACGGCAGGCCCATAAAGCTTAGTTGAGATCCGTCTGTTCCACCTCTAATTGGTTTTATTAATGGAGTGATATGTGCCGCTTCCATGGCTTCTTTTGCCAATGCTACAATATGCATCACGGGTTCGATTTTTTCACGCATATTAAAGTATTGATCTTTAATATCAACGCTAATTAATTCCTGCCCCTGTTGCTGGTTGAGCTCTGTGGCTACTTTTTGAATCATTTCTTTACGAGCCTCAAATTGGCCTTGGTCGTGATCGCGAATAATATATTCTAATTTGGTTTCGTCTACATCACCAGAGATCGTATGTAAATGGAAAAAACCTTGACGGTCTTCTGTATGCTCAGGAGTTTCTAACCTTGGTAAAGAATTGATATAATCGGTAGCAATGTACATGCTATTAATCAATTTCCCTTTGGCATATCCTGGATGAACAATTTTGCCTTTAATGGTAACAACCGCCTCTGCGGCATTAAAATTTTCGTATTCCAATTCGCCTACTTGGCTTCCGTCTATGGTATATGCCCAATCGGCTCCAAATTTCTGAACATCAAAATGATGAGCACCTCGACCAATTTCTTCGTCTGGGGTAAAGCAAACTCTCAAAGGGCCGTGTTCAATCTCAGGATTGTTAATTAGATATTGCATGGCCTCCATAATTTCGGTAATACCTGCCTTATCATCTGCTCCGAGTAATGTAGTCCCGTCTGTCGTGATCAAGGTTTGGCCTTTGTAGAGCAAAAGATCTTCGAAATAATCTGGTGACAAAACTATGTCTTTCTCTGCGTTGAGTACGATGTCTTTACCATCGTAATTCTCGTGTATTTGTGGTTTCACATTGGCTCCAGTAAAATCTGGTGTGGTATCAAAATGCGATACAAAACCAATGGTTGGAATGTCTTTATCAGAATTACTTGGTAAGCTGGCCATCACATAAGACTTGTCGTCTATAGAAACGTCGCTCATGCCTATTTCTTTTAATTGTTGGTATAGCAAATTGGCTAGATCCCATTGTTTTTGAGAGCTAGGTGTGCTATCGCTTTTTGGGTCACTTTCTGTATCGATAGTTACATAAGATAAGAAGCGATCTATGAGTTTATTTTGGTCGATCATAGCAATAGAATATCTAGATGGTTGTTCTTCAAAAATAGGAATAACCCAATTGACTAGCAAGCCTTATATTGTACAATGGTCCGTTTTCTTTGACCGTTATAAATTGTACTTTTGGCAAAACTTTTTTATTCATGTACAAAGCGCTTATTCGTCCTCTTTTATTTCTATTCGATCCAGAAAAAGTGCATCATTTTAGTTTTAAAATTATTGCTATTTCAAATCGTTTAGGATTAGGTGGTTTGTTTAAAAGTTGTTATGCTGTTAACGATCCAGCTTTAGAACGAGAAGTGTTTGGATTAACCTTTAAAAATCCGGTAGGCCTTGCGGCGGGGTTTGATAAAGATGCAAAGTTATTTAATCAATTGGCAAATTTTGGCTTTGGTTTTATCGAGATAGGAACTGTTACACCAAAACTCCAAGATGGAAACCCTAAAAAAAGACTTTTTAGATTGTTAGATGATAGCGCAATAGTAAACCGTATGGGTTTTAATAATAAAGGAGTAGAAGAAGCAGTCAAAAACCTAAAGAAACGCAATACGCGAATCATTATCGGAGGTAATATTGGTAAGAACAAGGTAACACCCAACGAACAAGCTACCAAAGACTACGTAATTTGTTTTAATGCGTTGTTTAATTACGTAGATTATTTTGTAGTTAACGTTAGTTCTCCTAATACCCCAAATTTGAGGGCCCTACAAGATAAAGAGCCATTAACAGCCCTTCTTTCCACTTTAGTGGCAATAAATACTAAGAAAGAATCGCCAAAGCCAATTTTACTCAAGATTGCTCCAGATTTAACAGATGAGCAATTGTTAGACATTATAGACATCGTCGCTCTAACAAATATCGACGGCGTAATTGCTACCAACACTACCATTTCCAGAGAAGGATTAACTACTACTCAATCTGAACTAGAAAAAATAGGCAATGGTGGCGTGAGCGGCAAACCCTTAACTAACCGTAGCACAGAGGTAGTTAGGTTCTTATCAGAAAAAAGTAATGCAGCTTTCCCGATAATTGGTGTTGGAGGGATTCATTCACATCAAGATGCAATTGATAAATTAAATGCCGGGGCCAGTTTGGTGCAATTGTATACTGGGTTTATTTACGAAGGCCCTAAGCTTATCAAGCAAATTAATAAAGCAATTCTTAACGCTTAATTAATTTTTTTACAGTCGAATTTCCTTTTGTATCTGTAACTTTAACAAGATATAAACCCGAACTAAGATCACTTAAATCGATAGTTAAATTACTAGTGTTCACATTTTGGAACTCTTTTATTCTTCGCCCAATTGTATTGTAGAGTATTACTTGTGTAAAAGCCTCATTAATGCCGTGAAGTGTAACAATATCGATTGCGGGATTTGGATTCATGTTAAAGACTTCTTTTGTCTGGTCTAAGACATTTAAAACACCTTCGAACGAAATGGTTATGGTACCTATTATTTCTGATGAAAAAGGAACCATACCTTGTAAGCTACTAATGGGATCTTGTGGGCTTGTATTCATATTTGGAGAGGTATAATCTACCCCACTGTCAGTTCCAGCATCATATGGGAATAGATCTATAATTATCTCGTCCTTCCAGTCGCCAGAACCATCTTGTAAATCAATGCTGTTAATTGCAATCATCCAATCTGGGCTTGGAGCAATCATAGAGGCTAAGCTAAGTAGAGTAAAGTCTTCGTTTACGATTAGATCATTAATGGTAATGGTTCCTCCAGCTGTACCTAAATCTGACCCATTAATAGACTGGTTGGCTGTTCCGGCAGTTATTGCCGCATTTATTTCGTTAAAAAAAACAGTGTTAACGCCTAATTCTGCAAGGTCTTTGATACCAGGAGTTGCTAATCCACCCATTTCGACAAATGTCACTCCGCTATTATGAGTAGCACCTACCAAGCGTGTCCAATGTGCACCAGCAGGAAGGCTCCCACTCGAATGAGGATGCATGGCTTGCGACCAATTACTTTCGAAAGTAATAGTGTAAATAGCATCTTCTTGACTAA
>QIIH01000142.1 GCA_003229235.1 Flavobacteriales bacterium
AAATAATCATGAACAATATCGTCTCCCCACCCGTTTAATTCTTGCGAAGTAGTTGGAGGTCCATTTTCGAATTCGAAAAAGACATTGTAAATCTCATGATCATTCGGGATTTTTCTTAAAGATTGAGGCCCAAAAATATCTGCTATTTGTCGTTCAAAAGATTTGGCAAACAGACCATCAATATCATGATTGCAATCGTCTACAAATACAAAGCCTCCATTGTTTATGTACTTTGTAAAGTTCTCTCTTTCTTTTTTAGTGAATTGCACCAATTTATGACCAGACAAATAACAAAATGGGCTACTAAATATTTCGTCACTACTCAAGGAAATTATTTTTTCCTGTGTATCTACTTCTAAGGTAGTATACTCTACCAAAGAGTTTAAGAGGTTTGAGGGCATTCTTTGATCCACGTCCCAATCTCCAGATTCATATTGCAATCTTGTAAAAAAAAAATAGTTATTCACTGCCATCAATCCAGTTTACTAATCAGTTAAATTCGCATAGAATTACATAATAAATCATGCTTAAAACCTGCTAATTTTATAAATAAAAAAAACTGATTGAAATGAGATAATCAAAACAATCAGTTTTTATTTGTCACTACCTTTTATACGGCATCAGATAAGCTGGTAAACGTAAACTCTCTAATTTTCATATAAGGAATTAAATTACCATCAATTCTTACTTGTTTTCCAAGTGTTTCGAGGTTATTTAACATGATTATCGGGCTCTCATTGAATCGGAAATTTTTAACAGGATGCTTAATCTTCCCATTTTCGATATAAAATGTCCCATCACGTGTAAGGCCTGTATATAATAACGTTTGAGGATCTACTCCTCTTATATACCATAATCTGGTTACCAAGATTCCTTTTTTAGTGCTTTTTATAAGGTCTTCTAACGAAGCGTCTCCCCCTGCCATAATTGCATTCGATGGGAAAGGCACCGGATCTACACCCATTTTCTTGGCCCAATAGCGGCCATAGGATAAATTCTTTACTACCCCGTTTTCGATCCAGTTCATCTTCTTTAATGGTTGTCCTGCACCGTTCCAAGTAGCACCGGGAACTTCAGGATTTAATGGATCGGAAGAAATGTTAACACGTTCGTCTACAATTTTTTCCCCTAATTTTGTGCCACCACCTTCTTTAGACATAAAACTACGTCCCTCATCGGCTGTACGAGCATTAAACGATCCAAACATATTACGCAACAGCCCGATCGAAGCTGCAGGCTCTAAAATTACAGTGTATTTTCCAGGCTCGATAGCTTTAGCCTCTCTAGACATTACTGCTTTGTCTATTGCAATATTTGAAACTTCTGCCGCATCAAATTTGGAGACATCATTAAAGTCTCTTGTTACCCAACCAGAACCCGTACCATCGTTTGTACGCATAGTAACGGTAAAGTCCATATTGGTAGATTGATTATATGCAAACAGCCCACTAGAGTTAATCATAGCGCTAAAACCAGTAGAATTGTTAAAGAATCCGGCAGCGGTAACATCTTTAGAAACAGCAGGATTAATACTGCTTTCGGCTACTTTTGTTCTGTATTCTGCCGAAACTTTCGCACTATCTTTACTATAAGTGATAGACTCATCGTACGTTTGAGGCCCTAAAGGAGCCATAAATTCTGGGTTCTCAGGAGAAAGCTTCGCCAACTCTTCTGCCCTTTTTACAGCCTTTTCAAGTGATGCATCGTCAAATTCGTCTATTGTTGAAACACCAGATTTTAAACCAAAGTTAGACTGTACTTGTAAATTCTGATTAGATCTCTGACCAGAAGTAGATACAGTATTTCGTGCGTAGCGAATATTTCCGCTATCACTACCAAATAAATTTATTTCGCAAGCATCGGCAGTAGAAAAGCTCAATGCCTTTTCTAGTATTTTTCGTGCTTCTTCTTTTGTATATATTGCCATAGTTTTGTTTTAATTGTAGAACAATAATTTATTAAATTGATCGTCCTGTATTGATTACGTTTACATCATTAAATCGAGTAGTACTACTACCGTGAGATACAGCACTCACTTGAGAAGGCTGCCCTTTTCCGTCGAAAAATGATCCAAAAACTCGGTAATCGTCTTTATCACAAATTTTAGTACAAGAATTCCAAAATTCTTGAGTATTCGATTGATATGCTACATCATCTAACATTCCAACTATTTCTCCGTTTTTGATCTCATAAAATACAGTACCACCAAATTGGAAGTTATAACGTTGCTGATCTATCGAATAAGACCCTCTTCCGGCAATGTAAATTCCTTTTTCGACATCTTTAATCATGTCGCTAAAAGAATATTTTTCTTTCCCAGCTTCTAAAGAAACATTTGGCATTCTCTGGAACTGTACATCGTTCCAACTTTGCGCATAGCAACATCCATGAGATTCATTTTGTCCAATCATATGAACTTGATCTCTAATTGCTTGGAAGTTTGTCAAGATTCCGTTTCTAACTAAATCCCATTTTTTGGTTTTCACGCCTTCATCGTCATAACCAACATTACCTAAAGATCCAGGATATGTTTTATCTGCTACTAGGTTTACGATATCGCTACCGTATTTGAAACTTTTTGAATTTAATTTTTCGAGGGAAGCAAAGCTTGTTCCAGCATAATTTGCCTCGTACCCAAGTACGCGATCCAATTCTAAAGGATGCCCAACCGATTCATGAATGGTGAGTCCTAAATGGTTTGGTTCTAATACAAGGTCGTATTTACCAGCATCTACAGATTTAGCAGATAGCTTTTCTTTGGCTTGTTTTGCGGCCAAGGCTGCGTCTTCTACCATATCATAACTGTTTCTGTACAATTGTAATCCCTCTGGACCGGCAATTTTTTCTGAATCAAGACCGTCCATATATTCGTAGCCCATTCCCATAGGAGCACTAAGTGCTTGACGAGATTTAAATTTATTAGCCTCTTTGTCGATAGCTGTTACTCCAAATGTTGGCCAAATCCTGTGAATATCTTGATCGATATAAGAGCCTTCTGTCGAAGCAAAGTATTTCTGTTCGTTCACCATAAATAATGCTGAATTAACAAAATCTGCTCCATTATCCATAGCTGCAGCATTTGCAGTTAGCAAGAGGTCTACCTTTTCTGAAACAGGCACTTCTTTAAAGTCTTTTACTATTGGTGTTTTCCAAGATACTTCGCCATGCGAAGCCACCGGCGCCAATCTTACAGGCTCTTTCTGAATTCTAGAATTTGCTTTTGCAATAGAAACCGCTTGCATTGTTGCAATTTTAATTGCGTCTTCGGTTACACTATTAGTCGATGCAAATCCCCAAGTTCCGTTAACAATAACACGTATCCCGACTCCAAAAGATTCTGTATTCACTACGTTTTGCACTTTGTCTTCGCGTGTAAATACATATTGGTTTAAATAGCGCCCAATTCTTGCATCGGCATACGTTGCTCCAGCAGATTTGGC
>QIIH01000332.1 GCA_003229235.1 Flavobacteriales bacterium
CAAATCAGATTTAGACGGAGCCTATTTTGTTATCCAACAACCGTTTAAACTATTAGAAAATAAGGACGATCTTGAATATTTGGGGCAAGATATCATAAAAGATCAAACAAAGGTAGATGTGGTTAAATTGCAATACTACAATGATGATGGGAGCATGAACAATACTTGGTGGTTTTATTTTAATGCAAGCTCGCACAGGCTTGAAGGCAATATGGTAAGGCATGGTGATACCTACAGTTATATTGTAAACGAAAGTTATGAAGCTATTACTGGGCTTTCGCTCAATCAAACTCGAACTAGTTATCGTGTAGACAGTCTTCGCAATATTCAATACGTGCGTGCAAAGTATCTCTACGATTTTACGAATTAAAAAGAGCAATTTGACGGGAAAAAGAAACCATTATCGGGATTGCCTATATTAATGTAAAAGTTTACTTACTTTTTTTTAAGTTTGACAAAACTATGAGAACCATCTCCTATTATCTTTTCGTTATATTTCTAGCGACGAGTTGCCAAAAGCAACCAGTTGATTTAGAGGTGCTTAATCAAGAATTAAGAGAACTTCACCTTGCCACTTATACCAATATCAATGATTCGACGGTTTCGAATCTTTATGAAGTAAAGCGAGTTCTTAGACTTCACCCAGACCTCCCAGATTCACGACATGCATATAATAATAACTTACTTGGATTGTATCACCGCAATAAGGGAAATTTAGATTCGGCAGCTTACTATTATTATCGTTCTACAGAATATGTTCCAGATACCTTGCCTTTGGACTCGCAACGTGAAGTAAGTTATTTTAATAATACTTGGGAAGTTTTTGGATTGCAAAATAAGTTTGGTGATTGCATTAGTGTTGCAGACAGGTTTGCAGAAGTTATTCATCCAAAGGATTCTGTAAAACAAGGGTTTTTAAATTACTTGTATGCAACTACTTATTATAATACTGAACAATATGATAAGGCTGCTCAATTCAACGAAAACCAACAAAAGTTCGAAAGTTTATCAGGATTAGATAAATCTAATTCGAATGCAAAAATTATGGCTGCGAGATTGGCCAGAAATCACTTTAAAGATAACCAAAGAGCCAACGAAATACTAGAACAACTCATACGCGACGAAGCAAACTATTCGATGGATCAAAACCGTCAGATTTTTGGCACCTATGCTATTTATCTTTTTTATGACGAAGACTTTAAAAGGGCTCTTGATTATTATAAAAAAGGGCTTTCGTTTACTAAACAGTTAACAGGTTCTCGAACAAAAACGGAGCGATTGGCCACAACTTATTTAAACTTGTCTGAGGTTAATTTAGAATTAAAAGATTTTAGCACCTCCCAAAAATATTTAGACTCTGCCTTGGCTCAAGGGGTAGAGAATATAGACCGAGAATTAAACCGTGATGTTTTAAAATATAAGATAAGACTAGCAGTAGAAGCCAAAGGCAATATGCAGCAGGCCATGCTTATTGCCGATACCTTGGCTACTTATTTAGATCGTGATTATCAGGAAAAATACAATCAAGAACTTGTAGCCTTGACCAAAGCCAACGAAAAAGAGAAAGAGCTTTTGGCTCAGCAACAATTAGATCAAATCAATAATTTAAAGCTGCAAACCAGATTGTTTTTAGCCCTTGGTTTTATTGTTTTACTCACAGGCTTAGGGCTATTATTTTACAGACAGCGCAAACTGCGATTTGAGAGAGCTGGCCTGCAAATGCAACAGCGATTACTACGCTCTCAGATGAATCCGCATTTTACGTTTAATACGCTTTATGCAATACAGCGGCAGATAAAAGAAGCCCCAGAAAAAGCTCATGATTATTTGCTAAAATTCTCGCGGCTATTGCGTTTGATTTTAGAAAATTCTATGCAGAATTATGTTCTTTTAGAAAACGAATTAGAATCTTTAAGAAAATATATGGATTTGCAGTTATTACGTTTTCCAGAAAAGTTTACCTATACTATTGAATTGATAAGTCTTGAAGAAGACGACCCAGTGTATATACCGCCTATGTTGATTCAGCCTTTTGTAGAAAATGCAATAGAACACGGCTTCTCGTCCATCGATTATCTTGGAGAATTAAAAATAGTTTTATCGATGGAAAACAAATATGTATCTTGTACTGTTATCGATAATGGTCTGGGCAAGAATAGTGCTTCTTCGATAAATAAAAAGTCGACATCAACGCAACTTATTTCGGATTTTCTGTCTAAAGCAACAGGGAGTCCTTTATCCATCAATCATGTTAATCATCAACAAGGCAAGTCTGGAACTATAGTAAAGTTCTTGATTCCTTATAACAATAACACACATGATTAAGGCAATAATTATAGACGACGAAGCGAATATTCGTGAAGATATTCACCAAAAGGTGGAGAAATACTTTGCGTCTCAAATTGAAGTTGCTGCAAAAGTGGGAAGTATTAAAGAATCTCTGCTTGCGATAGACTTACACAGGCCTAATTTGTTATTTTTGGATATCGAGTTAGAAGATGGTAACAGCTTTGATTTGTTATCGCAAATTGCCAATAAAGACTTTGAAATCATTTTTATTACGGGCTATAACCAACACGCCATAAAAGCGATTAAAGTAGGAGCATTGGATTATTTGCTTAAACCTATCGATGATCACGAATTTGTTGAGGCAGTAAAAAAAGCAATCGATCAAACGGCTCAAACTGAAGCCCTAGATAAAGCTATAGAGGTTTCTGCTGACCATTTTAAAGGAACTCAGAAAAAACGAGTGATATTAAGGACTGCTGATACAGTTTATGCCGTTTATGAGAAAGATGTGTTGTATTGCCGTTCAGACGGAAACTATACAACATTTTATACCATTCAAGGGGAGCGTATCGTGGTTTCTAAACCGCTAAAAAAAATAGAAGAAATTTTGAGTGATGACGCCTTTGTGCGTTGTCATCAGTCATATGTAGTTAACAAAATTCATGTAACTAAATACAACAAACAAGGCGTGCTGATTATTCAGCCTGACATAAAAGTACCTGTCTCAAGTAGACGTAAAGACTTTACTTTGACTAAAATATTTAAATAAAAATTTGGCCATATAACGTAAAACAATTGTTTAATTAACAAAAGAAAATTTTATGAAAATTTTTAAATCCCTGATGTTTATGGCACTTGCGATAGTGTTGTACTCATGCGAAAAAGAAAATGTAGGTGTCGTGCTAGACAATAGCAGCCCGGATGAGTCGGCATTGATAACAAAAGGAGGCGAAGAACCTGCTTCTAATCCCTTACAGCAAACCCTGCAATGGACATCGTACATAACGATGCAAATATTGTATAAAAACTCAAACACCCGTGACGAATTTGCCTATGCTTTAGGAACTGGCAATGTGGTAGAAATGGAAGATTTAATTGGCTCAAGAGTCACAAATTCGGACTTTAAGGATGCTTTTATGAATCA
>QIIH01000004.1 GCA_003229235.1 Flavobacteriales bacterium
GTATCGCAACCAAATCTGAAAGTAATTTTTCTAAATATTGCAAGTCTAGCATATTGGCGCCATCACTTTTTGCGTTTGCTGGGTCGAAGTGAGTTTCGATAAATAAACCATCTACCCCCACAGCAATACCTGCGCGAGATATTGTGCTTATCATATCTGGACGACCACCAGTAACACCACTACTTTGGTTAGGCTGTTGTAAGCTATGAGTAACATCTAAAACAGTTGGAGCGAAAGTTCGCATCGTTGGAATGCCTCTAAAATCGACCACCATATCCTGATAACCAAACATGGTTCCGCGATCTGTTATCCAAGCCAAATCGTTACCAGATTCTTTAACCTTAGTAACCGCGTGTTGCATACTTTCTGGGCTCATAAATTGCCCTTTTTTAAGATTTACCACTTTGCCTGTTTTAGCCGCTGCCACTACTAAATCTGTTTGGCGCACCAAAAAGGCGGGAATTTGCAATACATCTACATACTGAGCTGCCAAAAGTGCATCGCTAACATCGTGTATGTCTGTAACGGTTGGCACATCAAATCGCTCAGATACTTTGGCCAAAATTTCTAGTGCATTTTCGTCTCCAATCCCAGTAAAACTATCAAGGCGGCTACGGTTAGCTTTCTTAAAACTTCCTTTAAAAACATACGGGATGCCCAATTTGTCTGTAATACTTACCACTTTTTCTGCGATACGCATTGCCATATCTTCGCCCTCTATGGCGCATGGGCCAGCTAGTAAAAAGAAGTTGTTTTTATCGGTATGTTTTAGCTTAGTAATACGGCTGAGTTGCATAGATGCTAATTTAAAGGGCAAAGATAGACAATTAGAGCCTTATCAATTTGTAGAATTAACCTCTAATAAATTTTAATGATTGTTTAGTGTAGCACTATTTTCTGAACTTGCTTATTACCACTCTCCATCTGAATCGCAAGATAATAAACCCCAGCTGGAAGTGACTCTAAATTGAGCTGGTTACCGTTTAGAATTGCAGAAAATTGTTGTCCCAACAGATTGTAAACCCGTATATCGCTAATAATTTCTTCTGAGCTAATAGTAATAATTCCATCGGTAGGATTCGGGTATATTGTGATACTTGGATGATCTAATTCTTCTAAGCCCAATTCGCCTAAGTTTTTATACCAAGCTATGGTGTCATCAAACGGACTTGATGAGACAATATCTGGCCATTCATCAGAATCAATAAATGCTGCATTTGCATCGGCATCATAAATGGTTTGTTGGGGACCAAAATTTCCCAGACCGTCTAAATTTTCAAACCATACATAAGTGCCTGGTAAGTAGATGGTTGCTAATATATCTAAATCACCATCTAAGTCCAAGTCATAGCTTTGTATCGAATTCAGCCACATTCCAACATTGGCAATCAGTATTGGTGCTTCAAAGTTGCCTGCTCCACCTAAATTTTCGGCCCAAGAAAGTCTGGCTGGCAGTCCCTCAAGATGTGTCTCAAAAATTAAATCAATTTTTCCGTCATTGTTAACATCGGCAGGATGAATCAATTTAATTAGAGTATATTCTGAAACTAAAAAATCAAAGGCGTATAATTCAATCGGTTCGTTAAAATTTCCTTCACTTATATTTTCATACCAGATTAAACTTTCTCCTCCACCAGAATAAATAAAACTGGTAATAATATCTAAGTCTGAATCGTTGTCGATATCTGTAAGTTTCATTTCACCACTTATTTGAGGAAATTCATTTATGTCATGATATAAAAAAGCTCCCTCGCCATCGGTGTTTTCGAACCAGACTAAAAAATTTGCAGGAACAGCTCCAAAAAGTTCAGCAACTAGATCTAAATCTCCATCATTATCGATATCTCCTATAGCTATGTCATACGGGTACAATCCACTTGATATTAGGTTTTCAGTACCAAAAGAACCCAAGCCATCTAAGTGCTCCATCCATGCAATTCTCTGTCCTAAATTTGTAGTATAAACCAAATCCTGGTCACCATCGCCGTCTAAATCAGCTAGGAGCAGGCGCTCAATAGATGGTAAAGCTGTAGTGATAATAATTTCTTCTGAAAAGTTGCCTTCGCCATCTGTATTTCTATACCAAGCAACCTTGCCATCCAAATAGGAAGCAGAAAGAATATCCATAAAACCATCGGCATCCATATCAATTGGGATAGCACGTATGGCTAAATCTGCATTGGTAGAAATAATCTGTTGCGGCCCAAATTGGCCATAAAAACTAGTAGTTGTAAGTAATAACAGTAGGTGAATTATCTTAAATTTCATAGCGTTAAAGTTTTTATGGGGGGGCAAACGATTTAAAGTTACGCAATTAAAATTAAATGCGAGAGACTGCTTAAAATCATTTAACTGAGATTAAGGATAATCAATTAATAAGCAGTACTTTTGCGCCGCCTAAAAGCGCACGATTATGCAAGTTAAAAATATCGCAATTATTGCACACGTAGATCACGGTAAAACTACTTTGGTTGACAAGATTATGCACCACTGCCAGTTGTTTCGTGAGAATCAGAACACTGGAGAATTAATTTTAGATAATAACGATTTAGAGCGCGAGCGCGGAATCACTATTACATCTAAAAATGTTTCTGTTGTATATAAAGGCACTAAAATTAACATCATTGATACTCCTGGTCACGCCGATTTTGGCGGAGAAGTAGAACGTGTACTTAACATGGCCGATGGGGTGTTGCTATTGGTAGATGCGTTTGAAGGCCCAATGCCACAAACACGTTTTGTGTTGCAAAAAGCTATCGATTTAGGCCTTAAGCCTTGTGTGGTTATTAATAAAGTAGATAAAGAAAACTGTACACCTGATTTGGTTCATGAGGCTGTTTTCGATTTAATGTTCGAACTAGGTGCAGAAGAATGGCAACTAGATTTCCCAACCGTATATGGTTCTGCCAAGCATAATTGGATGAGCGACGACTGGAAAGACGAAACTGATAATATCGAACCATTACTTGACATGGTTTTAGAGCATGTTCCATCGCCTAAGATCGAAGAAGGACCATTGCAAATGCTAATTACGTCTTTAGATTTTTCTTCTTTTACAGGTAGAATTGCAATTGGACGTATCCAACGTGGTGCTGTCACCGAAGGCATGAAAGTAGCATTAATAAAGCGAGATGGAAAGATTATAAAATCTAAAATTAAAGAGGTTCACACCTTTGAAGGATTAGGACGTAAAAAAGTGACCGGAGTACCTGCAGGTGATATTTGTGCTTTAGTAGGGCTTGAAGGTTTCGAGATTGGCGATACTATTGCCGATATTGACCATCCAGAGGCCTTAAAAACTATCGCCATCGATGAGCCTACTATGAGTATGCTCTTTACCATTAACGATTCGCCGTTTTTCGGGAAAGATGGAAAGTTTGTTACCTCTAGACATATTAAAGATCGTTTGGAGCGCGAACTAGAAAAGAATTTGGCAATGCGTCTAGAAGAAACAGACAGTGCCGATAAATTTATTGTTTTTGGCCGTGGTGTATTGCATTTGTCTGTACTTATCGAGACGATGCGTCGCGAGGGTTACGAATTACAAATTGGGCAGCCACAAGTAATTATTAAAGAAATTGACGGCGTTAAATGTGAGCCTTTCGAAGAGCTTACAATCGACTTGCCAGAAAGCGTAAGTGGCCGTGCTGTAGATATGGTTACTATCCGTAAAGGGGATATCGTAAGTATGGAAGTTAAAGGCGACCGTATGTTATGCCAGTTCTTAATTCCATCAAGAGGAATTATTGGGATGCGTAATCAATTGCTAACTGCTACGGCAGGGGAAGCGATTATGACACATCGCTTTTTAGAATACAAGCCACTTAAAGGTGGAATTCCTGAACGTCAAAATGGATCTATGGTTTCTATGGAAAACGGAACAGCTATTCCTTATTCTATTGATAAGCTTCAAGATCGCGGACGCTTTTTTGTTAATCCAGGGGAAGATATTTACGAAGGACAAGTTATTGGTGAGAACTCTCGTCAAGACGATATGACCATTAACGTAACTAAAACGAAGAAAATGTCTAACGTTCGTACTTCGGGAACAGACGACAAGGCAAAGATTGTTCCTGCGGTTAAGTTTTCGTTAGAAGAAGCTTTAGAATATATTCAAAAGGACGAATATGTTGAGGTTACGCCTAAGCATTTAAGATTGCGCAAGGTGCTATTAAAAGAAGTAGATCGCAAACGAAGTGGTCACTTAGTATAAATAACTTTCGAGTTGCATATCTTTTTAGATTAGAAGGCGTTATACAGGTAATACTAATAGATTATACAAATTAGCGCTCCTATAAGGTTGTCGAATTATTTTTTGATACCTTCACACTAGTAAACTGGCTGCATCTTTGAACACTTTTTCTGTTGTTACATATTCCGCTACTTTGGCGTCTGATTGGAATCAATTTCTGAGCCAGGCCAAGAACGCCACCTTTCTGTTTCACCGTAATTTTATGGATTATCACAGCGATCGATTTACCGATGCTTCGCTTATGATTTTTCTGAATAAAAAATTGGTGGGACTGGTTCCTGCAAATGTCAAAGACAATA
>QIIH01000038.1 GCA_003229235.1 Flavobacteriales bacterium
TACTCACCATAATCGCTTTAAATTCTTCTAAACTTGTTTTACCTAAACCAACATTTAGCAAGGTGCCAACAACGGCTCTAACCATGTTTCGTAAAAAACGATCTGCAGTAATCGTAAAAATAAGCATTTGCTCCTTTTGCTCCCAACTGGCAACACTTACATCGCAGAAAAATGTTTTTACATCTGAATGCGTCCTAGCAAAACACTCAAAATCGAGTTTTCCTATTAAAAGCTCCGCTGCCTGATTCATAAGATTAATATCAGGATCTTTTAAACAAAGTTTGCTCAGCTCGAACTGAAACGAATCTTTTGATAAACTCACATAATATCTATACGTACGTGCCTTGGCATCAAAACGTGTATGGGCGTTGTCCTTTACACGAAATAGATCCTTAACAGCAATGTCGTTTGGTAAAAAATTATTGATTTTAAACAACATCATCTCAATATCCGAGATCTCATCACAATCAAAATGCGCAAAAATTTGCCGAGCATGGACGCCTGCATCAGTTCGGCCAGCCCCCATAATAGACATTTCGTTTTTTAAAAGCTTGCTCAGGCAGGCTTCAATTTCTTGCTGAACCGTATTGGCATTGGGTTGCCGTTGCCAGCCGTGATATTGAGTTCCTTTAAAGGATATTTCGATAAAGTATCGCAATTAAATTCTATTTTTATGGCCTAAAGATACGCAACTAACGGGGCTAGCCCAATTAGTAATGCCAAAGAAATCTAAAAAGAATGCAACGTATTTTACTACTTTCAGACACCCACGGCTATTTAGACGACCGTATTATTGCCCATGCTAAAGATGCAGATCAAGTATGGCATGCAGGCGATATTGGAAATTTAAAAGTAACAGACACCTTACTAGAAATTAAGCCGCTAAAAGCGGTATACGGTAATATTGATGGCGCCACAGCACGTTCTCAGTTTTTAGAAAACGAACGTTTTATGTGCGAAGAAGTAGACGTTTGGATAACGCATATTGGCGGGTATCCTGGGCGTTACGATCTTAGAATCCGTGACGAAATTAGAGCCAATCCTCCCAAATTATTCATCAGTGGGCATTCACATATATTAAAAGTGATGCCAGATAAAAAACTCAATTTACTACATATGAATCCCGGCGCTATAGGCACGCATGGCTTTCATAAAGTACGCACCATGCTTCGTTTTAAAATAGATGGAGAAAGAATCTTCGATTTAGAAGTAATCGAGATTCCCCGATAAGGCAGTATAACCACGTTGTGAGGTTTTAAAACGTAATAGAGGATATGTAGTCTACTCTGGGAAAAAGAAAAAAACCCTAGAGTTGGCATACTCTAGGGTCTCACACTAATATACTAAGATAATAGGTTTATCGCAATCGATCCGCAGATTTTACGAGGTTCTCATCCCTTCTTATGGCTCTGTTTGCCAGAACCAAAAAAACGATAGAAATGATAGGAACAAATACCCCAATACCTTTCTCCGAAACCAAAGTCTCTCCAGATACCTTTAGGGCGCGATACACGAAAACTCCTAGTAAAAAAAAGTTAAATATGATGGCAAGACGATTCAGTACAAACTGAGTCTGTCTTGTTTTATACTTTACTATAGAAGCAATAATAATTACAATCAAGCTAATAATAGGAACTAACACTATCAGTTCGTTTCTATCTATTATAACAGCGCCAGCATTATCTTGAACTACTGGAAACCAATTATATAATGCCAAAATCACCATTATGGCGGCTAACATATAAAGGGTCTGAATTCGCTGTATCACTTGTTATTGCTGATTTATAATACAAAAATAGTATTTCTTTTCAAGAATCTTTACTTATTAAATAAAATATTATCGTATACTTGTACTTTCAATTCGTAACTGCCTGTAAGGCGGTTAATTATTCCCCTTATACATTTCATTTTTCCCTTCAGAAAAATTCTTCACATTTAATTAATAACATAATTCGACTTATTCTAATGTTCGACATTTCAGAATTAAAAACAAAAAAACTTCCCGAACTACAAGAGCTCGCAAAAACGCTTAAAGTTCCTAAATACAGAAGCTTAAAAAAATTAGACTTAGTATATCAAATACTTGATTACCAAGCAGCAAATCCTACAGCGGTAAAAGCCGTAAAAGCTACCGAAGAGCCTGCAGTTGCAGCTCCGACAGAAGCTAAGGAGGGTCAAGAAAAACCAGAACGCAAGCCAAGACCGAATCCGCGGCGTGACAATAACCGTCCTCTACGTAGAGACAATCGCAAGGATAACCGAAGCGATCAAAACTCTAATGAAGACAATAAAACTGACGACAAAAAAGAAACTACTCAAAATACAGAGGAGCAAACTGGTAAAGACGAGAATCGCAGAGAAGATAAGCGCAACGACAACCGCAAAGACAATCGCAACGATACCCGTAAAGATAATCGCAACGACAACCGTAAGGATAATCGCAACGACAATCGCGGTAATAATCGCAACCAAGGTAAAGACGGAAACAAAGACAACCGCAACCGTTATAAAGAACCTGACTTTGAGTTTGAAGGCATCATCGAAAGTGAAGGTGTTTTAGACATCATGCAAGATGGCTATGGCTTTTTACGTTCAAGTGACTACAACTACTTATCGTCTCCTGATGATATTTATGTATCGCAATCACAAATTCGTCTATTTGGTCTAAAAACTGGAGATACCGTGCTTGGTGAGGTAAGACCTCCCAAAGAAGGCGAAAAATATTTCCCACTTATTAAGGTAAATAAGATAAACGGTTTAAACCCAAATGTGGTTCGTGACCGTGTTTCTTTTGAACATTTAACGCCACTTTTCCCAACAGAAAAATTTAATCTAGCAGATAAACAAGCGACAATTTCTACTCGTATTATGGATCTCTTTGCCCCTATTGGTAAAGGACAACGCGGAATGATAGTTTCGCAGCCTAAAACGGGAAAAACTATGTTGCTAAAGGATATTGCAAACGCTATTGCTGCCAATCATCCTGAAGTATATCAAATTGTACTTTTAATAGACGAACGTCCAGAAGAGGTTACCGATATGCAGCGCAATGTACGTGGCGAAGTAGTGGCTTCTACATTTGACAAAGAAGCGACAGAGCATGTACGTGTGGCTAACCTTGTAATAGATAAGGCAAAACGCTTAGTAGAATGTGGTCACGATGTGGTTATTTTATTAGACTCTATCACACGTTTGGCTAGAGCTTATAACGCAGTACAACCTGCTTCTGGTAAAATATTAAGCGGGGGTGTAGATGCCAATGCACTACACAAGCCAAAACGCTTTTTTGGAGCGGCTCGTAATATCGAGAATGGTGGTTCGCTAACAATTATTGCAACTGCCTTAACAGAGACTGGTTCTAAAATGGACGAAGTAATTTTCGAAGAATTTAAAGGAACTGGTAATATGGAATTACAGTTAGATCGCAAAAT
>QIIH01000502.1 GCA_003229235.1 Flavobacteriales bacterium
AACAATTAAAAATTCCTGAAGAGAGTCTAGGCTCAATTCAGGAATTTTTTAATTATTGAATCTTCCAAAATGCCAGAGCACCCCCGAAGGGTCGTGTAAAAAACATTCTGCTCCCCATTCTAAATGTTTAATTGATGAAAGTTTAGAACCCTTATATTTTTTATGAACTCCAGATTGCTCTAACCACTTGTAAGTTTTCTCTACATCGATTACTTCTAAAAAAATCATTGAATTGTCAATCCATTCTTTCACATAGCTATTCTGTAAATAAAAGCCAAAGGCATTTAATTTAAAAAATGACATATTGCCATCTATCACTACCTCTTCGAACCCGAGATCGCGATAAAAACTTCTTGAAGTATCAAAGTCTCTACTACCAATAAAAGTTCTGATAGATTTTGCTTGTTCTAGTAACGACATTCAAAGTGTTTTTTAAAGTTCCTAACCTTCACGATAAGCTCTTTTAACCCATTTGTTGGCTAAATCATAATTAGTCACCTTCATATTGTCGCCATCCCATTTAATGGTACGTCTGCCTGGATACTCATAAGGAGCCCAATCACCAAGCTTTTTGCCTTCTTTAAGCTGCTTATACTGAAAAGCCTTAATTGCTATATTCCCCATTAGCACAGCCTCTGTTAATGGGCCGCCATAACTAAAGGGCGAAGAGGTTTGACCACCATTTAAACATGCATTAACCCATTCGCCGGCATGGCTCGTTGTCACGCGGGCCATCGTTTGAGCAGGTGGTGTAAAATCATTCATTCGTTCTTTTGGCAACAATCTAGGATTTCGAGAGTAAGTGTCTGTTATCATAATGCCATCGGACCCATGAAAAATACTTCCTCCGGCCCCGTCACCTGGCATTTCGTCTTGACCAAGTTCTGAAGGTAAATCTGGCATAATCCCGCCATCGTACCAATTGAGTGAGACATCACCATGTGCTGTAGTATCAAACTTTAATCGTACAATAGACGAAGGTGGGCAGGCTTCCGAATAATCGGCTTCTACAAAATCGCCAGACCAAACTGTGGTACAACTTGCTTCTGCTTCGTACGGAAATCCTAATCCTAATGTTTTAAAAGGAGTCTCCATAATATGACATCCCATATCACCCATGGCACCAGTCCCAAAGTCCCAGAAACCTCTCCATTTAAATGGTAGGTAGTTTTCGTTATATGGGCGTGTCGCCGCAGGCCCTAGCCATAAATCCCAATCCAAATGATCAGGGATTGGCATCCCAGTGGTAATATGCTTAAACCCTTGAGGCCAAACTGGGCGATTTGTCCAGCAATCTACACGATTTACCTTGCCAATAACACCCGCGTTAATCCATTCCTGAGCCTGTCTAATTCCGTCGCCAGACGAACCTTGATTTCCCATTTGGGTAATTATTTCTTGCTGCTTAGCAACTTGCGCCATAGTTCTGGCTTCGTAAATATTATGCGTTAATGGCTTCTCAACATAAGCATGTTTTTTCTCCTTCATAAATGGCAACGCGATCGTAGCATGTGTGTGATCTGGCGTTGCCACCATTACAGCATCCATATCATTTAAGTGGGCATCGTATAATTTTCTGAAATCTCGGTATTGTTTTGCATTAGGATGCATAGCATAACTTGCCGTGGCCATTTTATCGTCCACATCACATAAAGCGACAAATCTTACTTGGCCAGTAGCTGTTAGCTCTTTAATTACTCCAACTCCTCGGCCCCCTACTCCAATTGCTCCTATATATAAAGTATCGCTAGGCGGAATATGATTTTTACCTAAGACAAAACTTGGTACTATTGTAAAAGCCGCAGTGGCTGTTGCAGTATTTTTTATAAACTCTCTACGCTTCATTGAATGTGTATTGGTTGGTACTCCTAAATGTATTAAAAGCAGAGTTCATTTAAAACTATTATTTTTGTATAAACTTTCCAATATGCAAATTAAAAAAGTTGCTTTAGACGATCTTGACACAATGGCGCCATTATTTGATGCCTATCGCATGTTTTACAAACAAGAATCCAATCTTGGCGCAGCCAAGCTTTTTTTGAGTAAAAGAGTAGAAGACAATCAGAGTATAATCCTTTTGGCGCAAGACGACAACAATTCGGCCTTAGGTTTTACTCAATTATACCCTAGTTTTTCGTCTGTAGCTTTAAAACAAGTTTTTATACTCAACGACTTATTTGTATGTAAAGAAGGCAGAGATAAAGGAGTGGGCTCTGCACTCTTAGAAGCGGCCAAAGATGTAGCTCGTGAACATGGTGCTCGTGGCCTAGTATTAGAGACAGATAAGGATAATCCAGCGCAAAAGTTATACGAGAAAAATGGCTGGACCAAAGACAGCGCCTTGCATTACTATTGGGAGGTATGACCTATTAATAATAGCGATTAATAACGTAATTTTACACAAAATATCATTATGCATCGTGTAACTAAACTCGAAGAGATACTGGATTAGGTAAATACCAACATGAATACTATTAGATACGACGATTCAAATCCAAATTTGATTTATACACTATGAGGATAGACATTATTACCGTTTTACCAGAATTACTCCAAAGCCCATTCGAAGCTTCAATACTAAAAAGAGCTATCGACAAAGGTTTAGTTTCTATTCATTTTCACAACTTAAGAGATTATTCGACTAATAATTATAAACAAATAGATGATTATCAATTTGGCGGAGGCGCAGGAATGGTGATGATGATCGAACCCATAGACAAATGCATAAGTGCTCTAAAACAAGAGCGAGAGTATGGCGAAATAATATATATGACTCCAGACGGAGAAACACTTAACCAAGGAATTGCTAACGAACTTTCACTTAAAGAGAATCTCATTTTATTATGCGGTCACTACAAAGGTGTCGATCAGCGCGTAAGAGATCAATTTATAACTAGAGAAATTTCTATTGGTGATTATGTATTAAGTGGCGGAGAATTAGGCGCAGCTGTGCTTTGTGATTCCATTATTAGATTAATTCCAGGTGTATTGAGCAATGAAACTAGCGCTTTAACCGATTCTTTTCAAGACAATTTGTTGGCGCCACCTATCTACACAAGACCTTCTTCTTATAAACAATGGGAAGTTCCAGAGATTCTTCTTAGCGGAGATTCGGCCAAAATCGAAGCATGGCGCGAAGAGCAAGCCTATAAACACACACAACAAAGGCGTCCAGATCTACTCGAAGACTAGTTGTATTTTTTAAAAAATTCGCTTGTAGGACATTAATTATTGCTTATTTTTGCAGCCGCTAGTAAAAACACTGGCTTATTACATTGGCACAACCTCTGACGAGAATCGTGAACGTTGCACCAAGTTAATTTAGTTCATTTAAAAAAATGGAATCATTAATAAAATTTGTTCAAGACGAATTTGTATCGTCAAAAGAGTTTCCTTCTTTTGGAGCTGGTGATACAATCACTGC
>QIIH01000071.1 GCA_003229235.1 Flavobacteriales bacterium
ATATCTAGATATTCCTTTAAACTTTACATTTCAAATCTCACCTTTTCTTAGAGCTCTGTAAATTAAATTTTAGGTCGAACTCAGGTTATAAGCAAATTGATAATAAATTGTATCTTCGCCGAGTATGGAAAACAGCCAATTTACCGAGTTAAAACAGCAGTTAACAAGCCCTAAGAAGATTGTGGTTATCGGCCATAAAAATCCAGATGGCGACGCCGTCGGATCGACTGCTGCCTTGGGTAGTTTTCTAAAAAAATTAGACCACGATGTAACGGTTTTGGTTCCAAACGATTTTCCAGATTTTTTAAAGTGGATGCCGCTATCGAGCGAAATAGATCGATACGATAAAAATCCAACGCACGCTAAGCAAAAAATTAAAGAGGCCGATTTTATTTTCACACTCGACTTTAACGATTTATCACGAGTTGGAGAAATGCAAACTGCTCTTATAGATAGCGATGCCACTTTTGTAATGATAGATCATCATCAGGCGCCAGAGGATTATGCCAAATACATGTACAGTGATGCCAAAATGGGTTCGACTGCAGAAATGGTGTATCATTTTATCGACCGCATAGGAATGTTAAATTTAATTGATGCCGATATCGCCGCTAATCTCTATACGGGGATTATGACAGATTCTGGCTCGTTTCGATTTCCCTCGACCACTAGTATGACACATCGAGTGATTGCTGATTTAATTGACAAAGGGGCGCAAAACTCAACGATACATCAGAATGTTTACGATACTAACTCACCAGACAGGCTTAAACTCTTAGGAATTGCATTAAAAAATCTCAAAGTTTTGCCAGAATATAATACTGCTTTTATTACACTTTCACAGTCCGAATTAGATTCTTGTAGTTTTAAGAAAGGAGATACAGAAGGTTTTGTCCAGTATGCACTCTCAATAAAAAACACAAGGCTTGCTGCTATATTTATTGAAAGCAGAAAAGACAAAATTATTAAAATTTCTCTTCGTAGTAAAGGAGGTTTTTCGGTGAATCAATTGGCTCGAGATTATTTTCAAGGTGGTGGCCATATTAACGCCGCAGGCGGAAAAAGCGATAAATCCTTAGCCGATACAATTATTGAATTTATTAGTATCTTGCCCGTCTATCAAACTGCCCTTTGCAATGAATAAATTGATGGTATTTGGCGTACTTCTAATGATTGTTTTGGTGAGCTGTAAAACTCCCGAAGCAAGGCGCCCAATTACCATAAGCTCTGGTAGTTTTAATAAAGAATCTGTCACGAGAAATCAAGAGCGAATTGCGCAAGAGATAAAATTAATTGAAAACATAATTGAAGCCGATACAACTAGGTCTTTTACAGCCTCTCAAAGTGGTTTTTATTATTCTTACACAAAACAAGACAGTATTAGCGGTGGTCTCAAGCCCAAGTTTGGAGACAACGTTGTTTTTAACTATCAAATAAGTGACCTCAGCGGGACAATTATTTACAGCGTAGAACAATTGAGCCCAAGAAATTACGTAATAGATAAAGAAGAACTCATTAGCGGGCTAAGAGAAGCCTTAAAAATGATGCAAGTTGGCGAATCTATGGAGCTTATCTTACCTTCGTTTAAAGCCTATGGCTATTACGGAGATCAAGATAAGATAGGAGTAAATATACCGCTGCAAGTATCTATTAGTTTAATAAAATTAGAACCTACAATAATTAATTAAAACAAAAATCGATTACATCATGAAACGATTATCCTATTTAATATTATTCGCAACCATTACCCTATTGGCCTGCGAAAGTCAGAATAAATACCCAGATTTAGCTAATGGTGTTTATGCCGAATTTGTAACTAACAAAGGTACATTTGTCGCAAAACTTTACAATGATAAAGTTCCACTTACAGTAGCCAACTTTGTCTCTTTAGCCGAAGGCACCAACACAATGGTAGACTCTATGCATAAAGGAAAGCCATTTTATAACGGTTTAATCTTTCACCGAGTGATGAAAGACTTTATGATTCAAGGTGGTGACCCTCTTGCAAATGGTATGGGAAGTCCTGGCTATCGTTTTCCAGACGAATTTGTAGATGGTTTAATTCACGACAAAAAAGGATTGTTATCTATGGCCAATGGTGGCCCTGATGCCAATGGAAGTCAATTTTTTGTAACCCTAGTCCCAACTCCTTGGTTAGATAACAGGCATAGTATTTTTGGTGAAATTGTTATTGGACAAGACATAGTAGACGCTATCGGATCGGTGGCTGTTGCAACTTCTGGCAATAAACCAAACGAAGACGTGATTATGCAAGAAGTTAATATCATCCGTAAAGGAGATGTTAAGGTCGATTCTATGGAAGACGCTCTTGTAGCGCATGCAGATAAGCAAGCAAAAGCAAAAGAAGCTCTTTTGGTATATGCCAACGAAGCAAAAGCTATGTTAGATAAACACCTAGCGAATGCCGAAGAGAAGCCTTCTGGCTTACAAATTGCATACATAACTAAGGGCGAAGGCGTAGAGCCACAACCTAAGCAAACTGTGGTATTGGAGTACGAAGGTTACTTTACAGATGGTTTTTTGTTTGACTCTAGTGACGTAGCCCTTACTGATAAGTTTTTGGTGACTAATCAAGACCGTAAGGCTCGTGGACAGTACGGATCTATGCAAGTTCCGTTCGACCCAGAAGTTGGTTTAGTTGCAGGGTTTAAAGAAGCTATGCTTAGTATGCGCGTTGGAGACGAAGTTGTTGTTTTTATCCCTTATCACCTAGGTTATGGAGAACAAGGCGGTAATGGAATTCCACCAGCTAGCGATCTTATCTTTAAATTAAAAATGGTAGATGTTAAACCTGTTGAATAAATATATTCAATCTTATATAAAAAAAGCCCTGCAATTGCAGGGCTTTTTTATGCCTTTGTTGGAATATTCTTTAGAATCTCTAGCACAAACTTCCAATACTTTTGCACAGAAGAGATACTGGCTCTTTCGTCTGGAGAATGTGCTCCTTTTATAGTTGGCCCAAAGGATATCATATCCAAATTTGGATAATTGGTTCCTAAAATTCCACATTCAAGACCCGCATGACAGGCGGCCACGAGTGGTTTTTGGCCATACAATTGAGAATAAAGCCCTTCCAATACTTTTAAAATCGGGCTTTGCATATTAGGTGCCCAGCCAGGATAGTCTGCACCATAAGTTACTTTTGCGCCCATCATCTCGAAGGTAGCCGTTAAGCTATTGGCCAAATCCCATTTGCCAGATTCTACGCTCGAACGTGTGAGGCAGGCAATATGTACGGTTCCATCTTTTACCAATACACGAGCAATATTATTTGATGTCTCAACCAAGTCTTCTACTTCAGGACTCATTCTATATACTCCATTGTATGCAGCATATAATGCTCTAAGTAAATCTGTTTGAAAAGCCGCCGGCATAACGTTCTCTATTTGCTCATTTAG
>QIIH01000125.1 GCA_003229235.1 Flavobacteriales bacterium
AATTTTAAAACAGGTCCTTGACCAATTAGCCAGCACACCAATTACCCAAGAAGAGCTTAAACGTGCCAAAGCCAATTTGGCCAAGCGAATGGACCAAATGAATAGAAATTCGGCTTTTCTTGCTACTTATATGAGTGAATTTATTGGGGCTGGAGACTGGAGATTAACTTTTATACATCGTGACCGCGTAGAGCAAATGACTTTAGATCAGGTAAATGCTGCAGCAGCCAAATATTTTATTTCGACAAATAGAACCATTGGTCGTTTTGAGCCTGTTCAGAACCCCGTGCGTGTTAGCATAGAACCAGTTTCTAATTTAGAAGATTTAGTAAGCAACTATAAAGGCAAAGAAGCTAAAAGTACAGGAGAAGCTTTTGATGTTGACTTCGACGCTATTCAATCGCGTATAGAATCTGGCACTCTATTAGGAAAAATTGAATACGCTGTAATAGAGAAAGACAATCGAGGAGAAACAGTTACTCTTAGTTTTAATATGCGTAATGGCGATGTAAACTCCTTAATGAATAAAGGACTTGTTCCAAGCTTTACGGCGTCTATGTTGAACAAAGGAACCACCTCAATGGATAGACAACAAATTGAAGACGAATTAAGTAGAATTAAATCTTCTATTAATTTTGGTGGCCGTGGCGGGAATTTATATACCAGCATTTCTTCTACTAAGGAGTATATTTTGGATGCGGTAAAGTTAGCGACCGAAATGATTAAAAACCCAACGTTTGACGAAGCCGAATTAGAAAAATTAAAGACGCAGCGGCTGGCCTTTTACGAACAAAACAAAACGGAACCTGGATTTTTAGCTTCTATGAAGTTGTCAGAAATTAATAACAATTATCCCAAAGGGCATCCGAACTATATAATGACCATGGAAGAAAACATGGAAGCAATTAAAGCAATTACCGCCGTCCAATTAAAGCAATTCTATAACGATTTTTACGGTCTTGGGCGATCAACCTTAGTTGGAATAGGCACCTTCGATTTTGATGCGATTAAAGCTTATATAAACACGGAATTTGCAGACTTTAAGGACAAAACATCTTATTCAGAAATTAAAAACCCATTTATTGCAAATAAAGCGGTAACAGAGAATATCATAACCCCTGATAAAAAGAATGCGACTACCTACGGATCACTTGGTGTAAAAATAAGCGATTATAGCCAAGATTATCCTGCTTTACTTGTCGCAGCTAATATTATGGGGGGTGGCTTTTTAAGTTCGCGAATTGCAGACAGACTGCGTCAAAAAGATGGTGTAAGTTATGGTGCAGGTGGTAGTCTTAATGGCGATGGCGATAAA
This sequence comes from Flavobacteriales bacterium, assembly GCA_003229235.1. GTDB lineage: Bacteria > Bacteroidota > Bacteroidia > Flavobacteriales > Flavobacteriaceae > Gilvibacter. The sequence continues at coordinate 1,316 of QIIH01000125.1, forward strand.
CAAGACCAGAATTCGTCTTTATTTGTATATGCTATTTATGCGCCGCAAAACCTAGACAAAGTTACCTTAGGTTTCAAGGAAGAGATTGGCCGCTTAATTGCCGATGGAATAACTCAAGAAGAACTAGACAATGCTGTAAATGGCTGGATTCAGGGACGAAATGTTTCTAGAGCCAAAGACAACGAATTATCTAGTTTAGTTAATAACAACGTTTATTACTATCGCGACATGGACTTCTGGAAAGACATGGAGGTGAGTGTGGCAAAATTAACTGTTGCCGATGTAAATGCTACAATTAAAAAATACTTCAAGCCATTTAAAGAGTGGACCGTTGTTAACGCAGGCGATTTTAAACAGGATTAAATTTAATGCTCAATATTGACTTAAAAAAAGACACCCGCTGGGTGTCTTTTTTTAACGTCTAAAACTAAAACTTACCAATTAAACTTATAGGTAGCACCTGCTAAAACTTGAACTCCCTGTACCGGAGAGTTAAGCCATTTTTGATAATTTTCGCCAATTAAATTACTTCCTTTTACAAAAATTGAAACCTTTTCGTTAACACGATAATTAGCATAAACGTTTGCATCCAAATAGCTATCCAAAGTAACTTGTACTGGCAGTGTTGTTATAAATGTATCACTTAAAACGTCGATGCGTTCACCAACAAAAAACAGGCTTGCTCCTGCAAAAATCTTATCTGTAAAAGCGATATCTACGGTCGCTGCAGCAGTAAACTCAGGAAGATTATAAGCTTGTGGCAACATATCTGTACTGTAATTAAAATAAGTCGCGTTTACTCCAATTGACGTTTTGCCGGTAAGGTTCACTTTTAACTCTCCAAAGGCACTTATAGTACTTAAGTCGTCGTAAACAAGCCCGAAAGAATTGCCAAACTCATACCCTTCAAAACCACTACTCGCTCCTTTATAAGGATTGAGCATATAAAAAGGACGATTATTTTCTCGTTTGTAGGTTCCGCGAATATTATATCCAACATTACCTGCTAATTTTCCCTTTAAACCCACATAACCATCGTATAACTGGTCTGTTGGCGCAATGCTTAACGTTGGCGAAATAAATGGGTTCTCTTCTTTAAAATCGTAAAATGTATTCTGGCGTAATTCGCCTTCAAGCCCCCCATAGGCAATTAAGAGTTCGTCTACCACACGGTACGAAGCTCGCACTCTCGGGTAGATAAAAAAGTCTGAATCGCTGTTCTCTAGATCCTGCCCAAAATAAAATGCAGCCCCTAAGTGCAGCGTTAAATCGTCTTTTAAAATTACAAGCGCTGGGTTCACTCCAATGTTCAGAAAACCATAGTTTATTGGCGTTAAAGTACTCAAGTAGCTTCGTTCAAAATTACCTCCTAAATAATCGAAATCTACATCGACCAGAAAATCATAGTCGGTAATAGGCAGAATAATTTGAGGTGTAATTTTAGCGTGAATCTCTGAAGTATTAAAACGGTCACTTGTATAGCGAATCGTCCCTCTGGCCTGCTTTAAATAAGAATCTTCTAAGGCAACTCCTCCCCCAATTTTAAAACTTAAATAACTCTGCTTGGAGTCTATCCCGTCTTTTACGTCTTGCGGAAATGTTTCGTTAGGATTTAACCCGTACCAATTAATCGATTCGTGCGAAGCATTTAAATTAAAATCGTAAGCAATATCTCGCTGAAAAGAACTGTAGGATAAGTCTAATTGTGTATCGAGATAATCTGTAGGTAATTCTACCCCATCAATATCTCCTTGAGACGAATTATGACGTAAAAAGATGCCAAAGTTATCGGTACGGCTCAGTTGCCAGTTAGAATAAAACTCGGCTAAGGCCGTAGTATAATTACCAAAACCCAAAGTGACATAATTGTCGTAAAGCTTCAATCGTTTTTGTTTTTCTACATCGGCTGCAGTCCCTTTTGCTGGTGTAAATGTAGATGCTGCTGGCACAGAGAAAATACTATATCTAACAGGCTTCTTTTGCGTAGTTACCGAATCGTTTAAACTAGGGGTTTCTTTTACCTTAAAGGCATCAGAAATCGTAGGAGAATAGGGCTTTACTACATTCACCACCTCTGTACCAAGGTTTTGGTTCTCCTG
>QIIH01000045.1 GCA_003229235.1 Flavobacteriales bacterium
AAATAATACAAGACAATGAGCATCCCACTCATAGCCAAAACAGCACTAATAACACCGAGTTTTATGTTCTGAATAATAAAAGGTTTACGGATAAATCCCTTAGTAGCTCCTACCATTTGCATAGTTTTTATAGTAAAGCGTTTGGCGTAAACAGATAGTCTAATCGAACTATTAATCAGTAAAATGGCTATCAGTAAAAATAATCCTGTGACGATTAATATCCAAAAACTGATGCGTTTAACATTACTCTCCATCTTCTCTACCAGAACTTTGTCGTAAACAACTTCGTCTATATATTCTTTGTTGAGTAAGTCTGCTGTAATCTCTTCAAAAGACTGAGCAGTTACAAAATCTGCGTTCAGTTGTACATCAATACTGTTCTGCAAGGGGTTGTAACCTAAATACTCCATAAAATTCTCACCCATGGTTGCAGCATGGTCTTCTGCGGCTTGTTCTTTGGTCACATAGTTGGCAGATTTTACATACTCTTCTAACGCTAAGCGTTGTTCTAATTGGGTAATTTCTACAGCCTTGGCGCTATCTTTAAGGTAGATAGACATAGGAATTTGCTCCTTAAAGTAATCTCCTAATTGTTTACTGTTAAGTACAACAAGCCCTAACATACCAAGTAAAAAAAGTACCAGGGTGATACTCAATACCACCGAAAAATAAGAAGATATTAAACGTCTTTTCTGAAATTTTTCGTACGTAGCGCTCATAAAAATGATCTTTGGATGCTCTAAAAATACAACGATTTTAGAGAGTTCACTAAATAACGTTCAAACTTTATACTTTCGTACAATAGCCTTACATTTGCCAGCGTATTCTAAGGGTGCAAAAAAGTATAATAATACTTGTAAAGCTCGGCTATCAAAAGGCTAGAGTTTTCTTATTTAATCTAATTTATGAGTAAATATCACTTTAATCAAATCGAAAAAAAGTGGCAAGATCATTGGGCAAGCGAACGCACCTTTGTAGCGAGCAATACCAGTGATGCTCCTAAATATTTTGTATTAGATATGTTTCCTTATCCATCGGGAGCAGGCCTGCATGTTGGGCATCCTCTAGGTTATATTGCCAGTGATATTTATGCGCGTTACAAGCGACATAAAGGCTTTAATGTATTGCATCCTCAAGGGTATGATTCTTTTGGCCTTCCGGCCGAACAGTACGCTATTCAGACAGGGCAACACCCTGCAAAAACTACAAAAGAGAACATAGCACGATATCGCGAACAACTAGATAAAATTGGTTTTTCGTTTGATTGGTCACGAGAAGTGCGTACTTCTGATCCTGATTATTACAGATGGACTCAATGGATTTTTATCCAATTATACGAATCTTGGTATTGCAAAACCTACGAAAAAGCCTTTCCAATTTCTGAATTGGTAAAAGTCTTTGCAGAAGAAGGCAATAGCGGAATAAATTCAAAGTGTGAAGCAGTTGTACCTGTTTTTACTGCAGAAACCTGGAATAGCTTGTCTGAAGAGCGACAAGATCGAGTTTTATCGCAATATAGGCTTACCTATCTTGCAGAAACAGAGGTTAATTGGTGCCCAGAATTAGGTACTGTTTTGGCGAATGACGAGATCGTAAATGGTGTTTCCGAACGTGGAGGACATCCTGTAATTCGTAAAAAAATGTTACAGTGGAGTATGCGAATCTCTGCATATGCCGAGCGTTTACTACAAGGCTTGGATAACATAGACTGGAGCGAATCTATTAAAGAAACACAACGCAATTGGATAGGTAAATCTGTTGGAGCCTCTGTGACTTTCGAGCTAATTTCTGAAGACGTTAACTCGCGAGGTGCCTTGATTGAGGTCTTTACTACAAGGCCAGATACTATTTACGGAGCCACGTTTGTAACCCTTGCGCCTGAGCACGAATTGGTAGATAAGATTACTACCTTAGATCAACGCTTTGTTGTGTCAAAATATATAGAAGCAACAGCCAAACGAAGCGAACGTGATCGCATGGCCGATGTAAAAAATATCTCAGGAGTATTTACGGGCGCTTTTGCAAAACACCCTCTTACAAAACAACCTGTCCCGATTTGGATTGGAGATTATGTACTTGCCAGTTATGGCACAGGAGCTGTTATGGCTGTGCCATGTGGGGATCAGAGAGATTATGATTTTGCCAAACATTTTAATATACCTATCATAAACATTTTTAAGGATGTAGATATTAGTGAGACTGCCTTCGAAGACAAGGGCAACACTATAATAGATAATAGTGGTTTTATTTCTGGGATGCCTTATATGAAGGCTTTTGAAGCAGTGATAAACGAGCTTGAAAAACTAGATAGGGGTGAGCGAAAAACCAATTACCGCTTGAGAGATGCTGTGTTTTCTCGCCAGCGATATTGGGGAGAACCTTTCCCTGTGTATTATGTAAATGGCATGCCTAAAATGATTGATACAGAATATCTGCCTGTCATTTTACCAGAGGTTGGTGAATATCTGCCAACAAGAGAAGGCGACCCACCTTTAGGAAGAGCCACAGAATGGGCTTGGGATACCAAGACAAATCAAGTGGTTGCAAATAGCTTGATAGATAGCCTAACAGTATTCCCTTTAGAACTTAATACTATGCCTGGCTGGGCTGGGAGTAGTTGGTACTTTTTTAGGTATATGGATGCTCAGAATGAGGAGACTTTTGCTAGCAAAGAGGCTATGGACTACTGGCAAAATGTAGATTTATACATCGGTGGGAGCGAGCACGCCACAGGTCATTTATTGTACAGTCGTTTTTGGGTGAAGTTTTTACACGATCGTGGCTTTGTAAATGTCGATGAACCTTTTAAAAAGCTTATCAATCAGGGAATGATTTTGGGGGAAAGTGCTTTTATCCACTATATTGATGTTGAGTATATTCCTAGTGTAGAACCTAAACTACCTTTTACTTACTCATATGCACTTACTTATGATATGTATTCTAAAATAGAGAAAAACGAATTAAATAGTTTAGACTTTTTTGAATTACATCCCAAAGCCGAAAAAATGAGGTTGAATTTATCGCATATGAAGAAGTCTTCGATACATAAGAAAAACCTTAAAAAATCTGCTAATGTTCCCATTGAATTTGTAAATAACAACAATGAGCTGGACTTTGATAAGGCATTGAGATGGAATCCAAATTGGGGGTTTATTCATTATCCATTAAATAACAATGGAAAATATGAAGTCTTTCGCGAAGTTGAAAAAATGTCCAAATCAAAGTATAATGTTGTGAGTCCAGACGATATCTGCGACCAATACGGCGCCGATACCCTACGAATGTACGAGATGTTTTTAGGGCCATTAGAACAGGCTAAACCTTGGAATACTGCCGGAATCACAGGGGTACATTCCTTCTTGAAAAAGATGTGGAAGTTATATCATTCTGGTTCCGAAGAGAGTTTTAC
>QIIH01000065.1 GCA_003229235.1 Flavobacteriales bacterium
GGTCACGAAACGAGAACAATTGCTTCCATCTTTTGAAAAAGCACCATAAGGAATACTCCCTCGATCTTGAAGGCTACTTATAAAATTCAATGCTTTTTTATAATCTATTCGATCACAAACCGATGCCAAAAGCCTACCAGAGCCATGAGTATGCTGTTTATTAGCATCTAGCCACAACAATATTTCTTCTAAGTTTTCGATATTTCCATCGGCCGAAATTTGAGCATTAATAGATATTGTAAGCTCATTATCTGTATAACTACCTCTAACCCTCCCAAATCCGATTGGGGTAATATACCGACCAAAATCATAATAATGCGCAACCGCGGTATCATTAGAAACCAATACCATAGCCGCATGGCCTGCCTTAATAAATTCGCGAGTACCCAAACCAACTAAAGGCAAGAATCTACAAATCCACTCGTCACTCATTTTGACAAAAGTGTCTGGGTAGGCTAGCACTATTATCTTACCGTCGTGCTTCATAAGTTCATGTTTACTATTTCACCACTAGCGAGATCCTCATATCTAAATTGAATCTGGTTATCATCCTTTAAAAAACTGCTAATACTCATGGTTTTTACTACCACACGATCCATTACTATATTTGTAGCAAGGTCGCCTTTTCCTGCGTTTTTATGAAAGGCTAATAAGCTATTTTGACTAAGTTCGTTTTTGGCCAGAAATTGTGAAAACCAATCTTCTCTTAACTGAGCAACTTGAGGAGAATACAGCTGTCTAGAAGACCAAATAGTACTATTCAAGGGCAAGTCTTTTTGATGTAATTGATTCCCGTCCCAGATATATTCATTTAGTTGTAGCTCTAGAGCAAATTGCACTACAATTAACGTAAAAGGAGCAACCCCATCAAGACTAAGGGTAAAAAAATACTCTGTTATGTCTGGCGTAGTTAATACTTCTGTTACAATTAAGCCACGGCTTTTTGCAAATTGTTGCTCCATATCATATGGCTCAAATCCCCCGTTCATAATACATGCGACCCGATCTAATTGGCTGGTTCCTATCCAAGTTCCTCCAGCCAATGCATCCTGCGGAAACAATGCCGTGATTCCGTTAATAGTATGCTTACTAGGCGAAAGTGTTTCACGCGTAGGCGACTCATCTCTATTGGAACATAGAATAAAGCGGTTATTTAATAAAGGAACAAAACTTACAGTACACATAAAACACAATCGAAATTACTACTTAGTAGATAAAAATAGTGATACTTTACAAAAGAAGTAATCGTGCGAACTTAAGAAAAATGCTGTTGTAAATTTGTACCTTTGCACAAAATTATATCACCAGAAATTTCACAAAATGGGAAAAGGATTTTACGAAGTGCCATTAGCTGTTAACGAACCTATAAAGGACTATGCGCCTGGTTCGCCAGAACGCAAAGCTGCACTAGCCGCATATAAAGAAATGTACAACCAAACTATTGACGTACCAATGTACATAAATGGTAAAGACGTTGCTACTGGAGACACAGCAACCATGTCGCCTCCACACGATCACAAACACATCTTAGGTACATATCATAGAGCCAGAAAACAAGATGCACAGGCAGCAATAGACACTGCTTTGGCTGCAAGAGGAAAGTGGGCTGCGACTCCATGGGAGCAACGTGCCGCAATCTTTTTAAGAGCTGCCGAGCTTATTGCGGGACCGTATCGCGCAAAGATTAATGCTGCCACGATGTTGGCACAGTCTAAAACAATTTACCAAGCCGAAATTGATGCTTCTTGCGAACTCATAGACTTTTTACGTTATAACGTACAGTATATGACAGAAATCTATAGCGAGCAACCAGAATCTACTTCAGGAGCATGGAATCGCTTAGAATATCGTCCTTTAGAAGGGTTTATCTATGCAATCACTCCTTTTAACTTTACAGCGATCGCCGCAAACTTACCTGCAAGTGCTGCACTTTTAGGAAATGTTGTGGTTTGGAAGCCTAGTGATAGTCAAATTTTTTCGGCAAAAATTTTAATGGACATCTTTAAAGAAGCTGGCGTACCTGATGGAGTTATCAATGTGGTCTTTGGAGACCCAGTGATGATAACAGATACTGTATTGGCAAGCCCCGACTTTAGTGGAGTGCACTTTACAGGATCTACTAATGTATTTAAAGGTCTTTGGCAGAAAATAGGAACAAACATTCACAATTATAAAACCTATCCAAAAATTGTAGGCGAAACTGGTGGGAAAGATTTTATTGTTGCGCACAGCACCTCAAATCCTATTCAAGTTGCGACGGCAATTAGTCGTGGCGCCTTCGAATTTCAAGGACAAAAGTGTAGTGCAGCTAGTCGCGCCTATATTCCTAAGAGTATTTGGCCAGCAGTTAAAAAACGTGTTATAGAAGACGTAAACTCATTTAAAATGGGATCGCCAGAAGACATGAGTAACTTTATCACTGCGGTGATTCACGAAGGCTCTTTCGATAAATTAGCTTCTTATATAGATGCTGTCAAAGACGATTCTGACGCTACTATTGTAGTGGGTGGAGGTTACGACAAAAGCGAAGGATACTTTATCGAACCAACAGTAATAGAAACTACAAACGCTAAGTATTCTACTATGTGCACAGAACTTTTTGGTCCTGTGATTACAATTTATGTATACGAAGATTACCTCTGGGAAGAGACCTTACATACTGTAGACCAAACTAGCGAATATGCCTTAACTGGAGCCGTATTTAGTGAAGACCGTTATGCTTTAGAAGTGGCGATGAAAATTTTAGAAAACGCTGCTGGTAACTTCTATATCAACGACAAACCAACTGGTGCTGTTGTTGGGCAACAACCATTTGGTGGAGCTCGTGCAAGTGGCACTAACGACAAAGCAGGGAGCAAGTTAAATCTGTACAGATGGCTTTCGCCAAGAATGGTAAAAGAAACCTTTGTTACACCAACAGACTATAGATATCCTTTCTTAGGAGAATAGATACTTTTATAATAAAATTAAAAGCCGCTTCTTAACTGAAGCGGCTTTTTTTATGGTTTGCAACCTTAGTTCGACCTAACACTTGTTTACAGTTTAGATGAATTTTTATTCAATTCGAAGTCAGGTTTGTACTTTAAAGGCAAATGCACCACTGCTTTGGTCTCAAAAAAGGGATCCTCAAAAAACTCGGAAATTGGATACACTGTAGCTTTGCGATAAACGGCTAGTTCTTCTTTAAGATCGCCGCCTTTTAAGTACAGAATTCCGTTTGCTAGCTCGTGCTTTTGCTTTTTTGCCACTTTGCCTTTAACCCAAGGCACAAATTTTTCCATTTTTGAAACAGCCCGACTCAGAATAAAATCGAACTGACCCTCAACTTGTTCGGCTCTTATAGCCTTAGCTGTGACATTTTTTAGCTCAAGAGCTTCGGCAACTTCGTTTACTACTTTAATCTTTT